>JBMFPL010000015.1:0-18686 GCA_049969115.1 Bryobacteraceae bacterium
GCTTCAGGACGGCGTGGTGGACCTGTTCGTCAAGGCTAGACGTTACGCCGAAAGCAAGTACGGCCGCCGCCTGCCCGCCCGCGCCCACGCGACCTGGGCCGAAAGCCCGCCCATTGATTTCTACGAGGTCGGCCGGCAGAACCGCGCCCGCTACCAGTACGAGTACACGTCCAATTTCGTCTGGTCCAATACCGTTCACCAGGCGGCCTCCGCCTGCTACGACTACTTCAAGTGGGGTGACTTCCTCACCGGCAACGGCAACGACCACACCGAAGGCGGCTGGCTCGACCGCGACTACTTCGCCCTCGCTCTGGCCGCCTCCACCGGGATCCTGAACGAAGTGCCTTACTCCTACGCGGCGCACTGGGGTATGCCCGCGGAAATCAGTCGCCGGCGCGCCGCCCTGGTCAACGCTTCGGGCGCGGGCGCTTCGCTGCCTTTCGCGCTAGTCGAGGACATGGAGCACCGCGACCTGGAAGTGCTGATGCTGTACCCGCTCGATCTGGTGGCGGTGGAGGAACGTTTCGGCTCCTGGATGACGCAGTACGGCTACGCCAATTACGTGACCGCAGCCAAGCTGCTGGAACGCGGCTCGGTGCGCGGCGGCGCCATCGAGATGGCAGGCCGCCGCTTCACCACCCTGGTGGCGCTGTTCGAGCCTTTCCCCTCGGCGAGGCTGCTCGATCTGATGGGCGCGTTCGTGCGCGGCGGCGGGCGTCTGATCTGGTCGGGCCCGCCGCCCCTTTTGACTTGGGAAGGCGACCCCGCCCTTCCCGCCTGGCAAAGCCTGTTCGGCGTCGCCTTCCAGCCCGATCCCGCGGACGGTCTGATCGCCGCAGGCCAGCTCGTTCGCTTCGAAGGTGCGCTGGCCGGGGTGGCGCCGCAGGTTATCCTCACGGATTTCCTGGTAGACCGCATCTATCCTGTCGAGCTGATAGACGCTGAACCGGTGGTGCGCGTGAAGAATCACGTAGCCGGCGCGCTGCGGCGCTACCCGGGCGGCGGCCTGGCGGTTTTTCTGGGTTACCGTTCGCGAGAGGACCAGTCGCGCAGTCTCGGCTACGATTCGCGGAACTGGTTCGAGGTGCTTTCGGCGCTGGGCGCCTACCCGGGTACGGGCCGGTTTCCGGGCGTCAATGACAACACCGAGCATCTGTCGCGAACCGGGCCCTA
Organism: Bryobacteraceae bacterium; assembly: GCA_049969115.1. Classification (GTDB taxonomy): domain Bacteria; phylum Acidobacteriota; class Terriglobia; order Bryobacterales; family Bryobacteraceae; genus DTHT01. Next base: position 1,174 of record JBMFPL010000015.1, read on the forward strand.
CCTGGCTTGCCGGTTTCCCAACGGCGCGGTGGCCCTGGCCCCGCACCTGCGCGAGCTCGAGGAGGACTGGCCGGGCGGGTTCGCCCGCGACGAGCAGGCCGATCGCACCATCCTGGCCCGCCTCGCGCTGCCTCCGGAATCCATCCGCCTGTGCGAATGGAAAGTCAACGGGCACACGGTGACTTATGAGGGGGAAGGGGCAGTCGCGTTCCGTGTCAACGGCCAGGGCGAACTTATTGCCTTTGTGGGGCAGCGGGCACGAGAGATCACGGTGGACGGCCGCCGCACCGTCTTCGCCAGCCAGCCCCTGGAACTGATCGCCTGGGCCCCTGTGGCTGCCCCGCGTCGTGTGCCCGGCGGGGCCGTGCTCCAGATCATCGCGTCGGGCGAAGGGACAGTCCGCATCCCTCTGGCTAGCGTCGCCAGTCCCGTCGAGCTTGTCGCCGAGGGACCCACTCCCGGCAGCCGGGGCGCCAGCGTTCCCAGTCGCGTGCAAGACGGTCACCTCGTCTTTACGCTCGGCAAGGAGATTCAGGGTCGCTCGCTCTACGTCGCGCCTGCGCACCAGTCATAGCAAGTTCTTTGCCGTCGTGCTAGCATGAAAGAAGTTGTCGCTGTCCCTTCTCAGAGGAGGAACGAACATGGAAGAGACCGTTAGCAGGCTCCCGTTGATCGGCGAGGATGCTCCCGCGTTCGAGGCCGAAACCACTCAGGGTCACATTCGTTTTCCCGATGATTTCCGGGGCAAATGGGTGATCTTCTTCAGCCATCCGGCTGACTTCACCCCAGTGTGCACCACCGAGTTCATGACCTTTGCCTCCATGCAGGAGGAATTCCGCGCTCTGAACTGCGAGCTGCTGGGCCTGTCGATTGACAGTAACTTCAGCCACATCGCCTGGCTGCGCACCATCAAGGAGAAAATCGAGTTCCGCGGGCTGAAAGGCGTCGAGGTGAAGTTCCCGGTGGTTGCCGACCTCACCATGGAAGTTGCCCGCAAGTATGGCATGCTCCAGCCGGCGGCCAGCGCCACCCAAGCTGTCCGCGCGGTTTTCATTGTCGATCCGGAAGGCAAGATCCGCGCCATTCTCTACTATCCCCTCACCACCGGCCGTAACATGGAAGAAATCAAGCGTCTGCTCGTAGCGCTGCAAACCGCCGACAAGCACGGTGTGGCCACTCCTGCCAACTGGCAGCCGGGCGATGAGGTCATCGTGCCGCCTCCGGGCACTTGCGGGGCCGCCGAGCAGAGGATGACCCAGCCTGGCGAAGGCGTACGCTGCGTGGACTGGTTCCTGTGCTTCAAACGGCTGCCCTGAGGCAGCGGATCACGGGCCGGTGCGGGCCATGCTGCTATCATGGGCTTTTCGGCATGTCTCGCACCCACATAGTTTTTTTCGGGATCGTTTCTTGTTGTCTCGGCCAGGCGCCGGTCAAGCCCGTCCCGGCGGCCAAGCCGGCTTCCACGCAACGCATGGGCGCCTCCGCCCAGCGAAACGAAAACATCCAGGTTTACCTTATAGACAACGACGCCATCAAGGAAGCCAATATCCGGCTGGGTACGAATGTAACCCTGCTGGGCGAGCTTCCCGCGGAGGCCAGCTACTTCGCCGCCGAGCACGGGCAGGCGCCAGCCGGGCAGCCGCTGCTGTCGCCGCGACGTAGCGCGCCCCACTGGCACGCCGAGTTTTACGAGCTGCACCAGAACAGCGTGTTCAACGCGCGCACCTTCTTCCAGGTCGGCCCGGTTCAGCCTTCCCGCCGGAATTCTTACGGCGGGCGCGCGAGCGGCGGGCTGGGACCGCTTGGCGAGCTGACGCTGGCCGCCTCCCAGCGCAAGATCCGCGGCATGGTCAACGGCAATGTCTTGGTGCCGCTGGCCGAAGAACGCACGCCGCTGGCTAGCGATCCGGCCCTGCGCGGGCTGGTCAGCCGCTGGCTGCAAGCCTACCCGCCCTTGCTCCCCAACCGGCCTGACTTCGATCCCCGCGCGCTCAACACCAATGCGCCTCGACGAATCGACGAGACCTTGGCTGAGCTGCGGCTGGACCGCCGGACCAGTTCGCTCGGCCGCCTTTCGCTTTCCCACGCCTTGAGCCGCCAGCGCGAAGCCGCCTTCCAGCTTGTCGCCGGCCAGAATCCCGACACCGACATTCACACGCATCGGAGCCGTTTGAGCTGGCGCTGGGAGGCGTCCGCCATGACCAGTGTCGCCGCCGGCCTGGCCTTCGACCGCACCCGTTCCTGGTTGCGTCCCGAGCCCCGCGCCGTCGGCCCCCGCATCCGCGTCGGCTTCCAGATCGAAGAACTCGGGCCAGACAGCATGTTTCCCATCGATCGCGCGCTCAACACATTCGGCGGCGCGTTGCTGGTGGAGCGCCGGGCCCGCGGTGGCCGCCACGCCCTGAGCTGGGGCGGCGATCTGACCCGCGTCCAGCTGAACGGCGTGGAAAGCAACAACCAGCGGGGTTATTACCAGTTCACCAATAACTTCGGGCGGACGGCCATCGAGAATTTCCGTCTGGGCACGCCGACGACTTACGAAGTTACCATCGGCGAGCTGGCGCGCGGGTTCCGTAACTGGAAACTCAACGCTTTCTTTGCCGACAAATGGACCCTGGCGTCCCGCCTGCAACTGTACTTCGGCTTGCGTTACAACGCGCTCACGCGCCCTTACGAGCTCCGGGGGCTGGACCAGATCCCGTATCGCTGCGACTGCAATAACTTTAGCCCGCGGCTGGCGCTGGCCTGGGGACCGGGTCGCTGGACGATGCGCGCCATTTACTCGGTTTCTTTCGGTGAGATCCTGCCTGTCACTTACCAGCAGATACGCAATAACCTGCCCAACGTACGTTACGTCCAGGTGCAGCACCCCAATCCTTTGAACCCGCTGGCCGGGTTGCGCCTGGACGATCCCGCGGCGCGGACTTCGCCTACCCGGTTGTCGCCCGATCTGGTCTCGCCCTACGCCCACCAGTACGGGCTGTCGCTGGAGCGGTCGCTGGGCCCCCGCGCCCTGTTGCGCGCCGGCTACGTGGGTAGCCGCACCATCAAGTTGCTGAACAGCTTCATCATGAACCGGGCCGAGCCGGTTGCCGGCATTCCCCTGACCACGGCCACGGTGGACCAGCGCCGGCCCGATCCCCGCTACTACGAGATCAAATGGGTGGTCAACGGGGGCATCGCTTATCTGGACGCAGCCCAGCTTGCGCTGGAGTTTCCGCTCCAGCGCCGCTTCACTGGCGGCCTGCGCTACACCTTCAGCAAGGCGATTGACCAAGGCGCCGATTACGCCTTCACTGCCGCCAACACCGACATCACCAAAGGCCGTTGTCAGTGGCAGTATGACCAGTTCCGCGATCGCAAGGGGCTGAGTAACTTCGACTCGCCCCACACCCTGGAGCTCTACGCTAACTGGGAGTTGCCTTCGCTGGCGCCGCGTGGTAGCCTGCGCGGCCGCTTCCTCAACGGCTGGCAGGTTTCCGCCGCCGCGCTGATCAAAACGGGAACGCCTTTCACGCTTTACGTGGGTTCTGACGCGCCCGGCTTCGGGAACGTGGACGGCGGCCCCGGCGACCGCCCCAACATCCTCGACCCCTCGATTCTGGGCCGCACTGTGGACGACCCCAACACCTCCACCGCCATTCTGCGGCGCGACCGCTTCGCCTACATTCGCCCCGGCGAGCACCGTGGCAATCTGGGCCGCAACACCTTCCGCAAGGATGGCATCGCCAATCTCAACGCAGGCCTGGGCAGACAGTGGCGCTGGAACGGTGGGCGGGAGTGGACCCTGGCGTTCCGCGCCGAAGCCTACAATCTGGCCAACCACCCCCAGTTCGACGAGCCGCAGCGCAACCTGTCCTCGCCCTCTTTCGGGCGAATCACCAACACACTCAACGACGGGCGCGTTTTCCAGTTAGGGCTGCGGCTGATTCTGTGACGGGGAGGCTGGCGGGGCAGCGGGCGCGGGTTCGCCGAGCGGCCTCAGCTTCTCGAAGTCGGCCCCGCTGATCACGTAGTACCAGTCGGCGAAGCGCTGGTTGAGTTCGCGCGCCCGGCGCTCGCCTGCCGGGCCGTCGCCGCCGTAGCGGGCCGCCCTGCCCGCGTCGTAGCTGGCGGTCACCATCAGGTAGCGGTTCTCGCCGCGCCCGCCCGGCGACTTGATCTCGCCCCCGCTGGTGGCGACTTCGCCGAACCGCAGGACGTAACCGACGCCGTCGGCCGTTTCCACGCTCAGCTCGCCTTCCTTGGCCAGCAGACGGCCCTGCGGCGTCAGGAAGAACCCGTACTGCCGGAAGGAAAGCGCACTTTCCAGCGTCAGCCGCACCTGCCCCTGCCGCAGATCCTCGGCCAGCGTGGGCGGCTTGGGCCGCACGTCCACAATGCGCAGGCTCTCGAGCGTGCGGAGCAAGGCTTGCAGCGCTCCCGGCTTGAGCCTTTCCGCTCCGCTCCAGCCGCTGCCCTGCCGCACCAGCGTCAGCGACTGCGCGCGTGTGATGCGGCCCAAGCTCTCGTCAATCGAGTACCTTTGCAGCGCGATCCGCCGCACGGCCGCTGCGGAGAGCCGCAGCAGGTTCGGCTCCACCCAGTCCGCCAGGCGCGCCGAAGGATCCACATCGGTCTTGACGATATAGGTGCGCTTGCGCCCGGGGACGCGCACATAGCGGTAGCCGGGCTTGCCCTCCACCGGCTTGCCGAAGATGTAATCGGCGAGGACGTCGCCGTGCGCATCACGGAGCGTCACGCGCTTGCCGCGGCCGGTCAGCGTCGTCACTTTGGCATCCAGCGGGTCGACTACCCCGAACTGCGCGTGTTCCTCGGCCGAATCCGAGCGCACCATCTCCTTGCGCAAATCCACCAGGCCCGCTGCGTGCCGCGTGAGCCGGTCGCCCAGCTCAACCGGGTAATTGTGGTGCGAGGCCACCACCCAGCGCCCGTGGCGGAATTCGATTTTGAGCGGGCGCGCGGTGGCGGTGGCTTCATCGTAGTCAATCACCTCGATGACGCGCACGGCCCGCGGGTCGCGGAAGTTGGGGAAAAAAAGCTCGCCCTGGTCGCTGAGGATTCGCGGCGCGACGCGTTCGGGCTGCGTGCGGGCCGCCAGGATGGCCATCAGGGCAGCCGCGCCCAGCCAGGCCGCGGTTTTCGCCGTCTCACGCATGCTCGCCTCCCCGCGAGGGCGCCAGCCGGTCCGTCGGGATCCCCAACCGTTCGCGCCTGAGCTTGCGCACCGAGATCGCTATGAAGAGCAGGAAGGCAGGCACGCGCGGCAGCGCCACCGCCAGCAGCTTGATCGTGTTCTGGATGCGCCGGATGGCGTTCTCCATCTCGGCGCGGCTGTTCTCGATCTGGCGCTGTTTTTCGTCCTCGATGTTGGCCCGCGCCACCTGCAAGCGCCGGTTCTCCACCGACTGCACGTTGGCGATCATGATGCGCCGCGTCTGCTCGTCCAAATCCGTGCGCTGCTCGATCTCGCGCACCGCGCGTTCCAGGCGCGCCTGGGCCTCCTTGAGCCGCTGCTCGGCGATGGCCTCGGCGGTCTGCGTCTCGCGTAGCCGCTGCGCCTCGTAGATCCGCGTGCGCGCTTCTACCGCCTCCAGCGTGCGGTGGCGGGGGCGTCGCTTGCGCAGAGCGATGAAGGAGGGATCGCCCGCCAAGTCGTCCACCGCGTTGAGCAGCAAGGTGACATTGTCGAACTGGAGCTGTTCCAGCCCGCGGCGGCGCAGCTCGAAGAACTGCTCGCCCATCAAATCCACATCGGCCACCACGATGGCGTTGAGCTTGCCGCCGGGGTCGTCACGCTGCACGCGCGCGGCCAGCACCTGCCTGGCGCCGGCCGGGTTGTGCGGCAGGCTCTGGTTGATGGTGACCCCGAACAGCGTCCGCTGCACCAGATCCTGCCAGCGCACCGAGCCCGAATCGGCGGTGGTTTCAATCAGCGGCGTGAAGCGCACCCCGCTGCGCCCGCGCAGCGCGCCCGGGTAAAGCAGGACCACCTCCTGCAATCCGGCGGTGACCTGGTCTCTGGGGTTGAAGCCGTCCCTGCCCACGAAAACAAATTCCTTGGGAAGCGTCTTAAGTTGCGGGTGCGGGTTGTAGCTGTCCCAGACGATCCGGTCGCTTTGCCAGCTCACTCCCAGCGCCTCCAGCAGGCCCCGCAGGTCGGCTCCCGACGCGGGCGTGGCGGGCGTGGCCAGCAGGCCGGCCTGCGCGATCGCGTTCGGCGCCAGGTTGAGGTCGAAGGCCGGCATGGGATCCAGCATCACCAGGACCGGCCGGCCCTGGCGAACGTAGCCGGTCAGCCGTTCGACTTCCGCCTGGCTCAGCGTCCAGGGCAAGGCCACCAGCAGCGCGTCCAGGTTATCGGGATACTCGGTGTCCGGCGCAACCCGCACCACCTCGTACTGCTTGCGCAGCTCGGCCACCACCGACCACTCGCTGGTCTGGATGCGGTTCTGGAAGTCGAAGCCTCCGAACAGGCGCGCCCGCGTGTCCAGCACGCCCACTTTCTTGCGCTGGGCCCGGGAGACCACGCGCACCGAGCGCATCAGCTCGTACTCCACGGGCAGGCCGCGGTCGAAAAAGGGAATCACGAATTCCTCGCCTTCGCACACGAAGGCCAGGCCCATGAAGATCTCGTTGGGAGCACGCGCGCTTTCCTCGCTCACCGGCACGCGGTAAGGCCGGATGCCGTAACGCTCCTGGGCCTCGCGGGCTTCGGGCGAATATTTCAGCGTCTCGATGATCTTCACATGGACCGCCTCGCCGCCCACCGCATCGAACTCGCGCAGCATGTTCACCAGATTGGTGCGCACGTCCATGTAGCTGCGCGGCACTTCCGGGCTCAGGTAGGCGTAGATGAACACCGGCCGTCTGGGCGAAAGGCTGGCCAGCAGCGCGCGCGTATCGGGCGCCAGCGAGTGCAGTTGTTCGGCCGTCACGTCCACCCGCAGCCGCGAGTTGGCTGCCAGCAGGGTGGCGCTGCCCGCGATCACCGCCGCCGCCACAGCCCGCAGGGCTACGTGCGCGCCCAGGCGTGGCGCTTTCGGGCCGCTCGGCCACCGCCGCCGCCCCAGCAGCGCGACGTTGAGGTAGAAGCTGGCCAGGGCCAGCCCCGCGAAGTAGGCCAGCGAGCTCAGGGTGATGACGCCTTGGGAAAGATCGCGGAACTGCTCCACCACCGAAAGCCGTTCGACCAGCCGCTGCGGCCCGCCGCTCAGGATCGCTCCCGCCCGTTCGGCAAACACGGGTACGGCGCAGAAAACCGCGCCCAGAATGAAGGCCACCGTCAGGTTATCGGTGCACTGGGACGCCAGCATTCCCAGCCCAAGCAGGCTGGCGCCCATCAGCCAGTAGCCGAAGTAAGTGGCCGCCATCAAGCCGGGATCGGGATCGCCCAGCCAGCAAAGCACGACCAAATGACTGAGCGAGAAAATCAGCGCCACGGTGTAAATCGCCAGCCCGGCCAGATACTTGCCGGCGACTACCTCCAGGTCAGTGGCAGGCAGCGTCAGCAGTAGTTCCTCGGTGCCCTGTTTTTTTTCCTCCGCCCACAGGCCCATGCTGATGGCAGGAATCAGAAAGACCAGCAGGTAAGGGAAAACACGATTGAGCTGGTCCAGGTTAGCCAGATTGGCGGCGAAAAAGCGTTCCTGCCAGAAGGCCGCCATGGCGCTGACGAAAACGAACAGGGTGATGAATACGTAACCGGTGGGCGTCCCGAAGTAACTGCCCAGTTCACGCAGAAAGATGGCCGAAATTACGCGGCGCTGCGCCCGCATGGCTGCCTGCCCTGAGAATCGCCTTGCGTGAGTGCGTGAAAAGCCTCTTCCAGGGAGCCGTAGCCGGCCTTCATCTGTTCCGGCGCGCCGTCGAAGACGATCCGCCCGCGGTCAATGAAAATGATGCGGTCGGCCATCGCTTCCACCTCTTGCAGGATGTGGGTGGAAAGCAGGATGGTCTTGGTGCGGCCCAGCTCGCGGATGGTCTGCCGCACCTCCCGCACCTGATTGGGATCCAGCCCGCTGGTGGGCTCGTCCATGATCAGCACGTCCGGCTCGTGGAGCAGCACTTGCGCCATCCCCACGCGCTGGCGATAGCCCCGGGAGAGCTTGCGGATGCTTTTCTCCAGCACCGGCGCCAGCCCGCACAGTTCGGTGACTGCCTCGATCCGCTGGCGCAGCCGCGCCCCCGAAAGCCCTCGCGCCCGCCCGAAGAACTTGAGCAGTTCGAGCGGCGTCAGCTCCGGGTAAAGCGGCCCGTTCTCCGGCAGGTACCCGAGGCGCTCCGCGGCCGCGATGCGGTTGCCGTTCACATCCAGCCCCGCGATGCGCGCCTGTCCGGCGCTGGGGGCGAGGTACCCGGTGAGGATCTTCATGGTGGTGGACTTGCCTGCGCCGTTCGGCCCGAGGAAGGCAGCCACCTGTCCCTGCGGCACCGAGAAGGTCACGTCGCGGATGGCGGCGAAATCGCCGTAGAACTTGCTGAGGCCGATGGCCTCGATCATGGCCGGAGCAGCTTCGCTCATGGTTATGTCTTGGGCGAGACGAGGCTGATGTCGCGCGGGAATTCATTTTCTTATTTAGCATCCTTTCCGCCCCGGCCGCAAACCCGCAGCGCCGCTGCCTCCTGCTATTCTAACTGCGAGATGAGAGCCGCTTGCTTGTTGCTCGCTGCGCTGTCCTGCCTGGGCGCGCCCGCCGACCCGCTTTACCAGGCTTTCCGCGATCCGCCCCGCGAGTATTCCATGGAGCCCTTCTGGTCCTGGAACAGCACGCTTCAGCCGGAGCGCTTGCGCTGGCAGATGGACCAGATGCTGGACAAGGGCATCTTCGGCGCTTACATGCACGCACGCGCGGGGCTCGATGAGAGCGCCACGCCGTACTTCTCCGAGGCTTTCTGGGAAGCGGTGCGCGTGAGCGTGGAGCACGCGGCGCGCCGCGGCTTCCGCACCTGGATCTACGACGAGGACAAGTGGCCCAGTGGCGCGGCCGGCGGCCGCACCATCGCCGCCAACCCCGCCCGCTTCCGCGCCACCGGACTGCAACCGCGCTTCCAGACCGTCCAGGGGCCCGCCAGCGTGCCCGTCAAGTTCCCTGACGCCCTCTACGTGATCGCCGCTCGCCAGGCCGCGCCGGGCCGCATCGCTTCGGACTCCCTTACCGACCTGACCGATCTCAACCGCAGCGGCGGCGCCTGGCAGGCGCCCGCCGGCCTCTGGGTCGTTTCCGTGTTCGAACCCGTTCGCCGCCGCGAGGAACTGCCCAACTACCTCAACCCCGATGCCGTCGCCGAGTTCATTCGCAATACTTACGAGCAATACGCCGCCCGCTTCCGCTCCCATTTCGGCAAGACTATCCCGGGCTCTTTCTTTGACGAAATCTTCAACCTCAAGCTGGCCTGGGACCCGTTGCTCGAGGAGCGCTTCCGCGCCCGCAAGGGCTACGAGCTTCGCAAGGTCCTGCCCCTGCTCTTTCTCGACGCCGGCCCGGAAACCATAAAAATCCGCTGCGACTATTTCGACGAATTGACCCGCCTTTACGAGGAGTCCTGGTTCCGGCAACTTTCTTCCTGGTGCGAGCGCCATAACCTGAAGCTGACCGGCCACACCAACGAGGGGCTCTATAACATCCAGGACCAGGGCGATTATTTCCGCACCTGGCGCCATCCCCAGATTCCCGGCACCGACAACGAGGACTTCCGCTATACTTTCCCGCGCGTCATCGGTTCGTGGAAGCCCAAGCAGCTCAGCTCGGTGGCCCATGTTTATGGCAAGCCGCGCGCCATGGCCGAATCGCTGGGCGGCGCGGGCTGGGCCATCACCCTGGAAGAAGCTCGCTACGGCGTCAATATGCTGGCGGTTTACGGAATCAATTACTTCATCTTCCACCTTTTTCATTACGCAATGGACAGCCCGCTCAGCATGGACGACTGGCCCAATTCCTGGTTTCACGAGAATCCTTACTGGAAATATTTCAGGAAACTGGCTGACTATATCCGGCGCATTTCTTTTCTCGCCAGCCAGGGCCAGCACGTCGCCGATATCGCCGTGCTCTACCCAGTCGAGGAGGTATGGAGCCAGGGCATGAAGAACCCGCCGCCGGGCGAGCCCCCGGTGGTGCATCTGGTGGACCGTCTGGTGCGCCAGCCTCTGGACTGCGATCTGGTGGATACCGACAGCATCGCCAAGGCCCAGTCGCTGCCCCGCGGCCGCGCTCGCATCGGCGCGGAATCCTACCGCGTGCTGATTCTGCCCCACGCTGAGACGGTCTCGCTGGCGGCCTACCGCCGCATCGCGGAGCTTGCCGACGCCGGGCTCGCGGTGGTTGCCCTCGGCGCCGTCCCGCGCCACTCGGCGGAAAACGGGGGTGACGATCCCGAAGTTATCCGGATATCGAACAAGCTCTTCGGCCAGGGCGGCCGCGTGTTCTCCTCCAGCGATGAGCTGGTTGGGTGGCTCGAGCGGCACGTCGAGCCCGACCTGGAGGTGCTCGCCGGCCCGCCCCAGATCCTGCGCTACCTGCATCGCTCGGTCAACGGGCGCGACGTCTACTTTCTGGTCAACTCCGAGCGCCGCCACGCCACCTGGCGGGTTCGCTTCCGCGCCCGCGGCGCCCCCCAGAAATGGGACCCCGAGACCGGGAAAGCCTTCGCTTTGCCTTCCCGCGACGGCATGCTCGAGCTCGATTTCCTTCCCTGGCAAGCGTACTTTGTCGTCTTCGGCCCGGGCGAGCCCGCCCCAACGCCTGCTCCCGGCCGCCTCGCGCGCAGCATCGAGCTGAAGGGACCCTGGACGATCCAACTCTGTCCCAGCGAACTCGACTACGTGTGGACGTCCGAGCCCGGCCCCACGCGCGTCGAGGTTCCCGTGGCTGACTTTCGCTTCGAACGCGACGGCCGGCAGCCTCCCTGGCGGCGCCTCAAGCTCCGCGATTCGCTGAACCCCAAGCAGGGTATCTCGCGGCATCTTTCCCGGTGGGACGCCTGGTGGATTACGCGGTACGTCTACCAGCGTCACTTCGGCGATTTCGGCGGGCCGCGCCTGCGCTTCGAAAAGCAGCTCGAGCTCGACTTCCAACCGCGGAGCTCGCGCCTGGTCGTGGTGGCCGACGGTCGCTTCGAGCTGGAGGTCAATGGGACCCGCGTGGGATCGGGCGACGCGCTGGCACCGCAGGCCTTCAGCGCGCTGCCCTTGCGCCGGGGCCGCAACGCTATTGCAGTCGAGGTACGCGGGGAGGGTTTCCTGCTCGCGCAGGGAGAAGCCTGCCCCCCGCAAGGTGAATGCGTGGGCATTTACACCGGGCGCGACTGGCGAGTGAGCGCGCCCGGCGAGACGCCGCGCGAGGCCTACGAATTCGCCTTCCCGCCTTTCGGCAAGTGGGGCGAGCCTGCCTTCCCCGGCGCGAGCGCCGGTCTGCCCACCGCGGTCTGGTACAGCCTGCGCATCCCGCCCGGCGCTCGGAGCCTCGAGCTTCCCCAAGCGCGCGGCGAACTGGAGGCTTTCGTGGATGGCCGCCCCTTGCCGCTGGCAAAAACGGGACCGACCCCGTTGCCGCCGGGGCGGGAGCTTCGCTTGCGCCTCCGCCCCCGCAGTCCCGGGGACGGCCTGCTCGCGCCCTTGGTCTTCCATGCCGGTCCTGCGCCCGGCGAGCCGGGCGACTGGCAGCGGATGGGGCTGGACTGGTACTCCGGCCGCATGCTCTATCGAACGCGTTTCCACCTGCCCGCCGATTTCGCGGGCGCGCGCTTGGTGTTGGATCTGGGCGAGCTCTGTTACACCGGTGAGGTCTGGTTGAACGGAAAGCTGGTGGAAACCTTCGCTTGGGGACCTTACCGCGCGGACATCACCGGGGCGGTGCGGAGCGGCGAAAATGAGCTGCTCGTCATCGCCGCCAACCTGCTCGCCAACCAGATGCGGTGGAACATTTTCGATTCCGCCATCCCCAACCGCATCAGCCGCTGGTGGCACGACGGCAACATCCTGCGCGAGGCCGAGAAGCTGCGCTCAGGCCTGATCGGACCGGTGCGCATCGAAGCTCTGCGCTGAACGCGCCTGCTCGCCGCTCAACCCGCGTCGCTTCCGCCACGTGCGCGCGTGCAGCCACAGGTTCGCCGCGCATACCGTCACCGTCAACCCCGTCAGCCACTGCCCGGGCAAGTCCGGGTAGACCAATTTGTCGAGGTAATGCAGCAGAAATCCCGTCCGGTACGGCGTGCGTCCGGCACGCCCGAGGAAGTACTGCTCGGCCAGCGTCAGCGGGCAGGGCCACGGACCGAGCTGAATGAGCAGGCCCCAAGCCAGCGAGGCCAGGTGAAGGCGCGCCGCGAGCCTGTTCGGCTCGACGAACACTCCACCCAGCGCGACCCACGCGATGAACAGAAGATGGACCACGAACGTCAGCGCGGCCAGCGCCTCGAATCCCACCGTCTGCTCCCGCGCGATGATAGCATTATGCCCGCTCTGCTGCGGCTCGCTCACGACTGGCGCATGGAACTCACCGATGAGATCGCTGCCGGGCTGGTCCGCGACTACTTGCGCCCCGCCGTCCGCGCCGTGCCCGCCAGCCTGGCTGCCCGCGTGAAAGTGCGCACCATCCGGGTCACGCCCATACTCGAACAGCCCGAAGCGACCTCCCGCTGGCGGCGAGCTTTCGAGGGTGCCGAGATCTGGCTCGCCGCCGAGGGGGACCCGCACGACGTAGCCATGGAACTGCTGCTCTGCGTGGGCCAGATCCTGTGGGAAGAATTATCCAGCGAGGAGCGCAACCAGTGGCTGGACCGGTTGCGCCGCGAGATGGAAGCGGGGGTCACCGGCGAAATTGACGACTTGGCGCTGGAAGCCAAGAACAGGCTGCTCGCTGACGCGGCGGCCGCCCGCAGCGTGCGCAGGCTGGAGGCTTATGCCCGCGCCTCCTTCGCCTCCACCGCCGCCGAGTACGTGCATTGCCTCTGGCACGACGTCACCGTGCGCACCGGCCCCGAGCACCTGCCTGCGCGCTGGTTGCGCGCCCGCCTGGAGCTCTTGCAGAAGTGGTTTCCGCCCGATCGCGGCTACCAGCTTTTCGCCCCCGAGCCTCAGCGCGGCACCGGCAGCGAGGGCGCTTCCGAGGCCAACCCTGCGTAGGTTTCTTTGACCCGGATCACCTTGTTGCCTTCGAAGGTTACGAAGACGATCCGCCCGGGCGCCTGCCCGTAAATCCAGTCCTCCAGCTCCCGCCCCTCCACCGTTTCGCGCACCTTGCGTACAGGCCGCCCCAGCGCGAGCAACACCTGATCGCGATCCATGCCTTCGACCGCGCGCTTCTCCTTGATCGCTTGCCGGATGGGCTCCGGAAGCGTCTCCACGTACTGCTCGGTGGCCGAGCGCTTTTCGAAGTCCAGCAGCGGGGCCAGCAGCTTCTTCACTTCGGCCACCTTCAAGGGCGGCAGCTTCCGGTTGAATACCAGTGCGATCGAGGTGCCTCCCGGTGCCACCGTGAACGGCCCGCCGGCCAGCGGCACGGTGCGCGTGCCCATGCCGCCGCTCACCTGGATGCGCTCGTACCACTTCCGCCCGCCGCGGAACCCGCCGTTGATCTCGAAGACGATGCGGTCGTCCTCCAGCGAGACCTTGGTGATCTGCACCAGATCGCCGGCGCGCGCGGCAGGCCCGTTTTCCCGCGCCAGGGCCTGCCACTCGACCTTGTCGTAAGCGCCGTTGAGGTCCACGATCAGCGCCTTTTTGGCGCGCGGCAGCGCGACCTTCGCCGTGGCGTACTCGGCTGTCAAGCCTCGGATCAGCTCGATGCGCTCTTCCGGCGTGAGCGCCCTCGGTCTCTCCTGAGCGACGGCCGCCAGCGCCGCCGCCATCGCCAGCCACCATGCCCGCCGCCGCATCAGCCCTCCTCGCGGGCCTCCAGCAGCAACGCTCGCTGGCGTGCAATGGGCGCCCGCCCGAGGACGATCCCGAGCGCGGCCAGCATCAGGCTCGTCAGGACGCTTGCTTCCAGCCCGTAGTCGCCCCCGCTCCAAAGCGGACCCGCTCGCCAGCGCAGCGCGTAACCCGTCAAGTTCATTGTAAACCCGCTCAACGGCACTCCGGCCACCGGCAGCGCCAAATTCCAGCCCGCGTGCAAGCCGATGGGCAGCCACAGATCGCCGCTGCGCCAGAACGCGTAGCCCAAGAGCACGCCCCACCCCAAGGTGTTCGCCAGGCCCAGCGGCGTGATGTTGAGATTGCCCCTGTGGGCCAGCGCGAACAACACGCTCACTGGCAGGATGGCCGACCAGGCGCCGAACGCTCCCATCAAGATCTGGAAGCCGTAGCCGTGAAACAGCATTTCTTCGCCCGCCGCGCCCAGAAGCAGCAGCACGCTTGCGAAAAACGCGACCGTCCAGCCGCCTTCCCCAGCTTCGGCAGGACCAATCTGCGCTGCCCGGCAGATCACAGCCCCGGCAACCAGCGACAGCGCAGCGCCTGCCCCGCAGCCCAGCCCCAGCGCCAAGTGGCGGCGGCTCGCGGCGCTCCAGCAGAGTCCCGCCTGCGCCAGCGTCGCGCCTTCGTAAATGCGCATGCAAAGGGCGTTGGCAATGGCGGCCGATACGAACACGGCCACCGTGCTGGTAACCAGCAGGTTGCCGGTAAGCCAGTAAAGCAGCGTGGCCAGAACGCGCAGTCCCGCTAGGCCCAGCGCGGCAAAGATCGCCAGCCGCACTGCCGCGGACAGCGCTTTTTCGCGCCCGCTCATCGCCCGTGCGACTACTATAGCCGAGCCGCGCGGCGGCAGGTTGTAGCATGAAATCAATGCCTGTCCGAAGAATCCTGGAGCTCGGCGACCCCATGCTGCGCGAGGTCTCCCGCCCGGTCGAGCACCCAGCGGCCGCCCTGCTCATCCTGCGCGATCTGCGCGCCACCCTGGCCGAGTTCCGCCGCGCCCACGGCTTCGGGCGGGGCATCTGCGCGGTGCAGATCGGCGAGCCCGTCCGCGTCATTTACATCGAGTTCGAGGGGACGCCTTACTCGCTCATCAATCCCGAGTGGGAGTTCCTCAGCCAGGAAAAGTTCCGGCTTTGGGATGACTGCTTCTCCTTCCCGGATCTTCTCGTTTACCTGGAACGCTCGCGCCGCGTGCGCCTGCGCTACACGGACCCCCTGGGCCGGACCGAGCGCCTGGAAGCCGGAGGCCCCCTGGCCGAGTTGCTCCAGCACGAGATGGATCACCTGGAGGGGATCCTCGCCGTGGATCGTGCGCTCGATCGAATGAGCCTGGCCACCCGCGCCGAGTTCGAGCGCAGGTATCGAAACCGGACCGCGGTTGTAGAATGTAGGCCATGAAGCTGACACGCAGGCATGTTCTCCTGTGTTCTCCGGTGGCGGTGCTGCTGGTGGGCGGGTTCCAGGCTGCCCGGCGCGCGCCTGCCTCCTCGGGCGATCCCTTGATCGAAGGTTTCAAGAAAACCACAGTGGCCTCGGTGGCCGACGCCGTGGATGCAGTGGCCGGCCAGCGCGGCTTCATGTCTCACGATGTCCGGCCTCAGGTGCCTGGCGCTTTCGTGGGACGCGCGACCACCGCGCTGCTGCGTCCTGCGCCGCCGGAAAAGGCAACTCCGGCGCTGACCGCCAGGCACACCTTGGAGATGATAGACAATGCACAACCCGGCCAGGTTGGCGTGATCGTCATGGAAGGAACTCTCGATCTGGCCGCTCTGGGTGGCCTGATGGGCACCACGGCCAAAGTGCGTGGCATGGCTGGGGTGGTGATTGACGGCAGCGTTCGCGACGTGGCCGAACTGCGGGAGCTGGGCCTGCCCGTGTACGCCCGCGGCGTGGTTCCATCCACCACGGTGGGCCGCTACGCCAGCGTTGCACGCGACATCCCGGTTACCTGCGCGGGCGTCACCGTCCGCCCCGGCGACATCATCGTCGCTGGCGAGGACGGCGTGGTAGTGGTGCCCGCCGACAAGGCCGAGCAGGTCCTCAAGCGGGCTCAGGAAATTGATGCCCGCGAGGCCAAGATGGTCCCCTTAATCAAACAGTACAAGTCTCTTCGAAAAGTGGTGGAATTGTTCAATCGCATTTAGGCGCTCTTTCCGGCCAGCCTCAGACCTCCGCCTTGCTAAAGTCTACGGGCGCCCGGCCGATGATGGGGATGTATGCAGGATCGCCGCGCTGAACCGCGCCTGCTGTGCGCTGACCTGATCCGTGTCTACTGGATCGACGAGTCGGGCCGGCAGCGGGAAGCGGTCGCCAACCTGGAGGACATTTCGCATTCAGGCGCCTGCTTGCAACTGGACACCCCTATCGTGGAGGACACGCTCCTGCGGTTGGAACATCCCAAGCTGGATTTGTTGGCACGGGTTCGCTATTGCGTCTTCCGCGACACCGGCTACTTTCTGGGAGTCAAATTCGAACCCGGCTACGCCTGGTCCTGCCGGCGCTTCCGGCCGAAACACCTGTTCGACCCGCGCCGCCTGCTCACCCGCAAGAGCGCTTCGCAGCCGCCCTCTAAGCCCAACGGTTCGGCGGGCAGCCAGACGGCCTGAGGTCGCGCGCCTGCGCGCTTGTGGTCTTCCTGAGTCCTCAGTAAGCGAGCAGCCAGCGGGCCTTTTCGACCACGCGCGCCGCGTTGGGCAAGAAAGCCTCTTCCAGAGGCGGGCTGAAGGGCACCGGCGTGTCCGGCGCCGCCACACGCACCACGGGCGCGTCCAGGCAATCGAAGGCTTTCTCGGCGATGCGGGCCGCGATTTCTCCTCCCACGCCACCGGTCAGAGTGGCTTCGTGCAACACCAGGGCGCGAGACGTCTTCCGCACGCTGGCCAGCATGGTCTGCTCGTCCAGCGGCAGCAGCGTGCGCAGGTCCACGATCTCCACCGACGCGCCTTCTTTGTCCAGCGCTTCGGCCGCTTCCAGCGCCACCCAGACCATGGCCCCGTAAGTGATGATGGATAGATCGCGGCCCTCGCGGAACACGGTGGCGCGCCCGATGGGCACCGTATAGTCGCTCGCGGGAACCTCTGCCTTGATCCGGCGATAAAGCGCCTTGTGTTCGAAGTAGATCACCGGGTCGTTATCGCGGATGGAAGCCTTGATCAGCCCCTTGGCGTCATAAGGCGTGGCCGGCATGACCACTTTCAGTCCGGGCGTGTGCACGAACCAGGCCTCGTTGCACTGCGAGTGGAACGGCCCCGCGTGCACGCCGCCCCCGCACGGCGCCCGCACCACCATGGGCACCGCTGCGCCCCAGCGGTAGCGGCACTTGGCCGCGAAATTCACGATCTGGTCGAAAGCGCAGGAGAGAAAATCGGCGTACTGCATTTCGGCGATGGGACGCAACCCCATCAGTGCAGCGCCGATCGCCGCCCCCGCGATCGCCGCTTCCGCCAGCGGCGTGTCCATCACCCGCCGGGCGCCGAAATGCTCGATCATACCCTTGCTGACTTTGAACGGTCCCCCGTAAACGCCGACGTCCTCGCCCAGCAGGAAAACATCCGGGTCCCGCTCCATCTCCTCCCAGATGCCCCGCCGGATGGCTTCCAGG
>JBMFPL010000016.1:0-18664 GCA_049969115.1 Bryobacteraceae bacterium
CTTCCTGCTGGTGGCGGCGGGGGCGTGGATCGCGATCACCTTCCTGCCCTACAGCTTCCTTACCTACATGCCGCACGTGCCCAGCCGGCATACGTACCTGGCCAGCGTGGGCCTTTCGTGGCTGGTGGCGGCGGGCTTCCTGGCCGTGCGCAGGCCAATGGCGCGCTGGCGGCGGTGGGCGCCAGCGGCCCTGGCCGTCATCATCCTGGTTCACAACTGCGGCTACCTGTGGACGCGCAAGCAGCGGCAGTACCGGGAACGCGCTGCGCCCACCGAGGCGCTGGTCGAATTCGCCAGAAAGACTGACCGACCGGTCGAGGTGCGCTGCTTCCCTTATGCCCCGATCCTCGCTGAGTGGGTGCTCGAGATGCGGCTGAATCGTAAAGCCTGGCGGCCCGAGGATGCCGCGCGGGGCGTCGAGCCAGCCGTGTTCTGCTGGCCGCCCGAAGGCAAGGCGCGCGCCGGGGTCGACCGCCAGCGCGTGCTAAGATGAAAACAAGACCAGTATGCGGATCCCCAACGTCAAGCGTTTCCGGCCCTTTTGCCCGGTGTGCAACGAGCACTTCACGGTGATGGCGGTCCTACCCAAGGGCGAGGACGTGGAAGCCTACCTGAAGGACGTGGTCGCGCGGCACGACCACAAGGCTTACCAGGAAAGCAAGCAGAAGAAGTTCCAGATCCGCGTCAGCAGCTCCAAGCAGCGCAAGTCCAAGTAGACCATCGCGCCGTTCAGGGCAGTCGCGCTTTCAGGGTCCGCACGGCGCTGAGGGCTTCGCGCTGGACCTGCTGGTCGGGATCCTTGGTGAGATTGTCCAGGTACGGCAGCGTTTCCCGGTCGCCGCTCCGGGCCAGGATGTGCGCCAGCTCGATCTTCTCGCTGCGGGTGCCACGGGCGAGGGATTTCTCCAGCGCGCGGAGCACCGGCGTCTCGCGGGCCAGCTCGGTGAGGTAGGCGCGGGTCACGCCTTTCCAGGCGGCGGAATTGAGCGTGTTGACGAGGTACTGCAAGGGGCTGAACTCGGTCATCTCCGTCTTGCCCAGCAGGACCAGGGCGAAGGCGGCCCCCAGCCGCGCGGGCATCTTCCGGTCTTCGTTGAACACTTTCTCCAGGGCGGGTAGGTCGGCCGGGTTGCGCAAGCGGCCGAGGCCCTCCGCAGCGGCAGCCCGCATGCCGTCATCACGGTCGTTGAGATAGCGCGCAAACAGCGGCCGGTTCTGCTCGTCAGGGATCATGGCCAGAGCCGTCAGCGCGGCGCGCCGGACCTTCTCGCTGCGGGCGTTCTCCAGCACGTCGCGCAACTGGGGCAGCGCCTCGCGGTTGCGCAGCAACCCCGTGGTTTCGATAGCCGCGATCTGCACGCGTTCATCGAGATCGCGCAAAAGGAAGGCGATTTCAGGCCCGACCTTCGGATCGCGAATCTTCTGGAACGCGATCAAGCACTCGTAGATGACGCGGTCGTCCTTGGAGCGGATGGCTTCCAGCAGATCGGGAATGGCTTCGGTGCCGCGGAGGATCCCGATGGCGCGCGCGGCGTTGGCTCTGGCCTCCATGTTGGCGCCGCCGCGAGCCACCTTGCCCAGGGCGCGGATCACGTCCGGGCGGACCTGCACCCAAGGTTCGATCACCTGATCGTTGGTGTCGGTGAAGCGGCTGCGCAGGGCATTGCCGACCCGATGCAAGGTGGCGCTCAGGCCGGTGCGCACGTACCCGGGCAAGTAAAAGTTGACGAGGCCGTCGGTGGCGCGGATCTGGATCTCTGGGTCGTTGTCCTGCGTGGCCTTGATCAGGGGATCCAGGCTGCGCGGACCGCCGATCTGCACGATTGCTTTCACCGCCTCGATGCGCACTTCCAGCGCATGATCGGAAAGCAGCTTTTCCAGGCGCGGGATGGCTTCGAAGCCCTGCCGGCCGAGTTCACGGGCCGCCCGGGCGCGGCGCTTGGGATCGGGGTGGTCAATGTCCTGGGCTAGGGCAGGAGCCAGCCAGGCGCACAGCAGGAGCAAAGCAGCGATGCGCAGGGGGATCATACCCTCAGGGTACGGCCCTTGGCCAGAGGGATTCAACAACGGCGCGCACAGTCGTAAAGCCCTGGCCAGCGCACCACCCGTGGGCTGACGGGTTCGACCAGAGCCAGCGCGGCGACCTTCAAGGCTCGCTGCCGACCTCTTCGGCCGCGAGCGGGGTGTCCACCGGCACCTGCACGGGGTCGCTGGCTACGCCGCCAGCGACCATACGCAGCGGATAAACGCCGGGGGCGAGACCGGCCGGGAGCTGCACCCTCACCTGGTAGAGCCCCACAAAGCACGGGACCAAACCCGCGAACTCAGGCGATAACGGAAGCTCGGCCAAGCGGACTTCCACACGGTGCCGGACGGGCAGCGGCGCGGCTGGCGGATGCCCTGCGGGCAGAGGCGCCGACGGATCCCCGAGGCCCACAGCGTAAATCATGAGCGTTTCCCCGGGCATGGCCGGGGATTGCGCGGTCGCCAGTACTCCCGCTGGGTGCCGCAAAATGGCGGGCACCAGCGCCCCGGCACGGCTTACGCGTACGATCTCAGGCGCCGCAGGGGTCAGCGCAATCCAGGCTTCTGCCTCGCCGTTGGGGGTACGGAGGCGCAGCACGCGGGGGCCTTCCAGCTCATAGGGGAGCTGGGCATTCACTTGGCCCGGGGAAACGAACAGCAGCGGGAGCGGCTGGTCGTCCAGCATGGCGCCAACTCCGTCCATTTCGGTGGGCAGCGGCGTTCCCTGCGGCGCACGCGCGCTCAGTGCCAGGTTATTGCCGAACACGCTGACCAACGAACCCGGTGCGAACCGCGGCGTGAAGGACCCGGCATTGACCACTCCGCCGGGTGTCAGCTCGGGCGCTGGCGCAAGCAATGTCTGGTCGAGCACCCGGCCGTCGGCAGCGATCGCGACTACCCTCATGCGCCAGCCGTTGATCTGCACGCGCAGGTAGTGGTGCGCCTGTGCGCCGAACGCCAGTTCTTCCCTGGCGCCCACGGGATGCAAGTCTGCGCCCCCGCCGCCCGTAATGAAAGACACCAGCCCGCGTCCCGCTACGACTACTTTGCCCTGGCGCAGCGGTTTGCTCCGCTGGTAGTTGTGCTCGTGCCCGCTGAAGGTGACCTGGACTCCGTAGCGGTCCAATACAGGGAGAATTTGCTCGCGAACCCTGGCGCAGATGGAATCGCCCAGGTGATGGGCCGAGGGATAGGGTGGGTGGTGGAAGTAAACGATTTTCCAGAAAGCCCGCGTCCCGGCGAGGTCGCGCTCCAGCCACTCTAGCATGCGAGCGGTGACGGCAGGATGCACGAGCAGGTTGGTATCCAGCGACACGAAGTGGGCGTCACCCCAGTCGAAAGAGTAGTAACGGCCCTCGTCGGCCTGGGGAGCGCCGCAGGGAGGCGCCACATGAACCAGCAGGTAGGGCGCCGCAAGATCATCGCCGTAGTCATGGTTGCCCAGGGCAGGGAAGAACGGAACGCGGCTCATCAAGGGGGAGTAAACAGCAAAATAGTGCGCTTCAAGGCGATCCAGACTCCCGTCGTCCTGGGAGATGTCTCCCACGTGGAGCACCAGGGCCACCTCATCCTCGGCGATCATGCGCCGGGCGACTTCGGCCTGGGCTGCGCTGCCCGTTCCGCTGTCACCGAGCACGAGAAACGTGAACGCGCCCGGGGCCGCGGTGCGGAACTGGAGGGGGTCGCGCACGACGGCGCCGTCGGCCAGCACGCGGTACAGATATCGCGTGCCTGGCCGCAGGCCCCGAAAGTCGGCCCGGTGCTGGTAACGCGAGTCGCCGCTGGGCGTCGAGGACTGGCGAATGGAAGCCGGCACGCTCGACCATTCAGCGCCGTCGTGCGAGTACTGCACCAGTCCTTGGGCCGGTTCCCGCGTGACCCAGAGGACTGTGGCCCGGTCAGCACCCACGTTCTGAAGGTAGGGTGAGCGAAGGAGGGTGGCGGCAGGACACAGTGCCGTCGCAAAGAGGACGGCGGTCCGGAGCGCCGCATTCACGGGGTGCGAGGCCTCCTCGCCGTCGCACACCCAGTTTAACCCGAGTTAGCGCGAGACCGCTAGAGGGATTGTCGTAGCCCGGCCCCCGACACTCAGCTCCAGGGTCAGCGCGGCGCCCAGCAGGACATCGGGTGGAATCCGGATCCAAACGTGGTAAAGTCCCGCGAACCCAGTCGTCCCGCGCGCCAGTTCGACCTCGGCCGGCTGCTCGCCCAGCAGGACGTCGGGTGGCACGGCCACGTCCCTCTCCTCAGTGGAGCCGGCACGGAACGGGCCAAGGCCGGTAGCCCACAGCACCACGGTCTCGCCTGGACGTGCCGCCGACTCGGGGCTCACCAACTGCCCGTCCTCATGGGTGACGGCAAAGATCCCCGGGGCGTAGTTGGTGGCCAGGGCAACCACAGTGTTGCTGGGTGCTCCGTTGACAAACACCGTGATGGCGACCGGGCCGGGCGTCAGGTTCCAGGGGAGCTGGAAGTTGATCTGGCTGGGCGAAACGTAGAAAACGCGCGCACGCGCTCCGTGGACGCTCACCGTGACGCCGACTAGCTTCAGCAGGCCGTCCCCGACGGGCGCTTCGGCGGTAGTCGTCGCCAGCCGCTCCCCGTACAAGGAAGCGATCAAACCCAGCGCAGCCACGCCGGCCTCGTTGGAGGCGGCGTTGTTAACGCTCTCCACATGCGGCAGCTTTTGCCAGAGCGACGGATCGTAGCCGGCCTCCCGGGCTTCTGAAAGCACGTAATCTGCCCGCAGCCGCACGAACTCGCGCAGGTTCTCGATGCCACGCTCGAAGTCCTCGCCGGTGCACGCCACCAGCGATCCTTCCACGCTGCACTGCTTGTGGGGATCGGCGTGGGCGATGTCGCGGAGCTGGCTGTAGAGCCGCTCCAGCTCTTGTTCCAGCCACCCGCCCGGCCCGCCGGCCAACTCGATCGCTTTCGCCAGGGACGCCAAATAGGTCCTGCAAGGCCCTGTGCGCCAGCACGTTCTCCTCGACACCCTCGAAGATGGGCGTGGCGGCCCAGCCGAAGGCGCCGTCCCTGTCCCAGGGAATCAAAACGAAGGGATCACCGCTTGCGAACCTGTACCAGTACATGTTGTTCATGCCGAAGACGCGGCCCAGGAAACCGTCGTAGTCGGCCACGAACTGCTCGGTGGCCAGATAGACCACGAACTGCCGCAGGTCAATGCAACGCGAGACCACGCGCACGAAATCCTGGTCCGGCGTCTCGTTGACCGCGCGCACCATGGCTTCAATGAAGGCAGCGTCGGGACTGGACTTGCGGGTCTTGGGATCCCAGGGTGCCGGAACGTACAGGGAGGGGTCCGGCCCAAGATACTCGAAGTGGTAGCCCTGATCGCGGTTTTCTTGCCAGTCGTAGAGGTATCCCGTGTCCTCGCCGAAGTTC
Source organism: Bryobacteraceae bacterium (assembly GCA_049969115.1). Classification (GTDB taxonomy): domain Bacteria; phylum Acidobacteriota; class Terriglobia; order Bryobacterales; family Bryobacteraceae; genus DTHT01. The sequence goes on from JBMFPL010000016.1 coordinate 5,431, forward strand.
CGGGCGAGAAAGACTTCGTCAATGCTTTCTACCAGCGTGTAAGCGCCGAAAAGCTCGCCGTTGACATACAGCCGGGCAGGAGCTTCCAGCGGCGCGGGAAGTCCTATCCGCCGGAACAGCTTCATGGCCAGGACCTCGCGCAGCAGCGAGGCGTCCTGGTTGTTCGCTTTCAGCACTACCGAGGCCAGACCGAACAGCTTCTGGTTGCTGTCGTAACGGTTGAACGCGACCAGCAGGTTGGGCTTTTCAGGACTGCGGCTGCCGCTGCCGCGGGAACGGATGCCGACACGGCCCAGCTCGATGCCGTTCCACACGAACCGGGCCGGATAGTAGGTGTCGAGCAAGTAATTGTCGCGCAACTTTTGCCAGTCGGCCGGATCCATGAAAAGGTAGATGTCCTGGAGGACGACGTCGTCGAACAATTGCGCGGGGGTCTGCGCTTTGGCGGTGATGGGAGTCATCGCGAGCACCAAGGTGGCCGCCAGGATGACACGACGAGCGAGCAGGGTAATGTCGGTGGACTTCATAATCTCGCTAGCCCCTGCTGTCCTCTCAATGTAGAGAGGGTGCGGGGGCGGTTTCTGTTACCTCATATCGGGCAAAAAAGCGCTTGCTTGGGAGCGAATTGGGGGAAGCGACGAGGTCAGCGGATCTCGGTGCGGTAGCGTTCCTTGCCCTGATCGTCCACGAAGGCCACGCTGATCTGGCGCTGGTCAATTTCCAGCACGACGAAGCCATAGAAGGAATCGGCGTAGAGCGTCCCGGGGCCTTTCTTGACCGGCCGCGCCGACTGCCCCGAGGCGGGCGCCACCAGGAAGTGCAGGCCACCCTGGGGCTTCAGGTGCTGCACCATATGCTCGTGCCCCACCAGGTAAATCTGGGCGCGACCCTCGAGCAAGGGCAGCAGCGAACGGTTCAAAGCCTCGGTGTCGCCGTGCGCGCCGTAGGAGTAAATGGGGTGGTGGCCGTAGACGATCTTCCAGCGCGCCTGGCTGCGCGCCAGCTCGCGATCCAGCCAGTGCAACTGTGTCTCCGACATCGCGTGTGTGGCCAGGGCGAAGAACTGGGCGGGGCCGGCGCGGAAAGAGTAGTAAAGAGCGGGCATCCGCCAGCTCCGGCTGCGTTCGGCGTAAAGAATCTCGCCCGCGGGGCTGTCGGCGAAGCCCCAATCGTGGTTGCCGGAAGTGGCGAAGAAGGGAATGCCGAGGGGACCGTAAAGGCCTTCCCAGCCGCTTTGCCAGCGTGGGTCGGCCGGGCCCAGCACGCCGTCGGGAACGAAATTGTCGCCGAGAGTGAGGCCCAGATCGAAGGGGCGCCCGCGATGGTACTCCGCCGCGGCCAGCGCCACGCGCCGCTGGTCATCGTTCTCCACCCCGAAGTCGCCGATCGCCATGACGCGCACCGCGGGCCGGGCCGGAATCGCGTCGAAGACGGGCGGCGGCTGCTGGAGAAACGCGGGTGCCAGCGCGCCCCGCGCCAGTGTCACCCATCTCTGGTGCTCGGCGAGCAGCGTCTCCAGCGCCCTGGCATCGTTCTGCTTGCGGGCCAGTGCCAGCCGCTTTTCGAAAATCCTGGCGAGCTGCTGCACTCGAAGGCGCTCCAGCGCGAACAGCGCCAGCTCCGCGTCGGGATCCGTGGCCGCATGACGCTCCAGCGCTTCGCGCACGTCCGCCCTGTCCAGCCGCGCCAGGCGTTGTAGGATCACGCGCCGGATGCCAGCATCCGGCTCGGCAGCGGCCTGCTGGAGCAGATCCCTGATGGCGCTCTCGTCGAGCTGACTCAGCTTGCGCTGGACTTCAGCGCGCCGTTGTTCGACGCTGCCGGCAACGGCCTGAGGCCACGCCGGCAGTTGGAGCAACAAAAAAACGGCAAGCAACCGGATGTTCTTGCTGCCCATAACCCTTCGATTATCCCGAATCGCGGGGAAGCTCGCCATCAAAGCGAGCTCGCAGGCCGCGCTCTCACGCTGTCAATGAGGCGGACGTTGCCTGCCCACACCGCGCAGGCGATCAGCACCTCGCCTGCAATCTCGGCTACGGGCTGGATCTCTTCCGGATCCACGATTTCCAGGTACTCGGTGCGCAGCAGCGGTTCGGTTTGCAGCACTGCCAGCGCTGCCTGCCTCACCCGGCCGGGATCGCGCGCGCCCTTGGTCACCTCTGCCGCGGCTGCCTGGAGCCCGCGATAAATCGCGGCCGCGGCTCTTCGCTGCTCTGGGTCGAGCCTGCGGTTGCGCGAGCTCATAGCTAGCCCGTCGGCCTCGCGCACGGTGGGGCCGGCAACAATCTCGACCGGCATGTTGAGGTCTCGCACCATGCGCCTCACCACGGCCAGTTGCTGGGCGTCCTTTTCGCCGAAGTACGCGCGATCGGGTTGTACGATGCCGAACAGCTTGGTGACCACGGTGGTGACACCGCGGAAGTGACCAGGGCGAAAGCGGCCGCACAAGTGCTCGGTCAGCCCGGTCACCTCGACGAAGGTCCGCTGCGGCGCCGGGTACATTTCCTCGACCGGGGGCGCAAAGACCAGGTCCACTGCGCGCGCACGGCAGAATTCCAGATCGTCCTCCAGCGTGCGCGGGTAGCGCTCGAAGTCCTCGGCGCGGTCGAATTGAATGGGGTTGACGAAGATGCTGACCACCACGAAGCCGCCCCGGTACCGCGCCAGGTCGATCAGGCTGCCGTGGCCTTCGTGCAACGCGCCCATGGTGGGCACGAGCTCGATGGTGCGGCTCCCCCGGCGCGCGGCGGCGACGAGGGCACGCGTTTCCGCTACGGTGTGCGCCAGTTGCATGCTCATGCCTCCTGCTCGCGCGCAGGGAACCGCCCCTTGCGGACATCCTCCGCGAAAGTGCGCGCCGCTTCGACCATGGCGTCGCCCAGGCGGGCGTACTGTTTGACGAAAGGCGGGACCGGTCCCTCGTACAGCCCGAAGACGTCGTAGCTGACCAGCACCTGCCCGTCGCAGTGCGGTCCTGCGCCGATGCCGATGGTGGGAATCGTCAGCGATTCGGTGACGGCACGCGCGACCTCGGCGGGAATGGATTCCAGCACGATGGCGAAAGCGCCCGCCTGCTCCAGCTCGCGCGCCTCTTCCAGCAAGCGCGCTGCTTCCGCTTCGTCGCGGGCCCGTGGCCGGAAGCCGCCCAATTGATGAACCGACTGTGGCACCAGGCCGAGATGGCCCATCACCGGGATGCCGATCTCGCACAGCCGGCGCACCACTTCCAGCACGGGGCGCCCCCCTTCCAGCTTGACCGCCGAAGCCCCGCCTTCCTGGATGAGACGGCCGGCGTTGCGCACGGCCTCGCTGACGCTGATCTGGTAGCTGAGGAACGGCATGTCGGCCACCACCAGCGCGCGCCGCGTCCCCCGCCGCACTGCCCGGACATGGTGCAACATGGCCTCCATGGTGACGGGCAGCGTGTTCTCGCAACCCATGATCACCATGCCCAGCGAGTCGCCCACTAGCAGGACATCCACCCCGGCGCGATCCAGCAGGCGCGCCATGCTGGCGTCGTAGGCGGTGAGCATGACGATCTTCTCGCCCCGCCGCTTCATGGCTTTCAAGTCGGACACGCGGACAGGTTTGCCTGCTTCAGGCATCATCCTGGTTTCTCCCGCGCAGCAGTCGTTCGATCGGCGCCACGCGCTCCGGCGGGAGCCCGCTGCGCCGCGCCAGTGCAATCAGTTGAAGGCTGCAAGCGCGGTAAAGCTCGTCGAGCGCCGGCCACTCCGACAGGGCCCTCAGGTGCAAGGCCACAGTCTGCGCGTCGCCTCGCCGCACCGGTCCGGTCAAGGCCGCTTCCGGTCCCGCAGCCAGCGCGTTCTGGCAGCTTGCGCGGGCCAGCGGAGCCAGAGCGCGCAGCGCCTCTGCGGGCGTCACTCCCGCCGAACCCATCAGCATAACCGCTGCGTCGAGCAGCCCGACAAGGCAGTTGCTGGCGAGCACAGCGGCGGCGTGATAGGCGGCGCGGCGGTGTGCAGGGATGCGCAGCAACCAGCCTCCCGCCGCGCGCGCGATTTCCTCGGCCCAATCCGCGGCCGGGCCGCTTCCGGTCAGGGCGAAGGCGGCCCCGCGCAGCGCCAGGCGTCCCTGCTCCGGCGAGGTCACCGTCTGGAGGGGATGGAGCGCACCGCAGGCCACGCCGGCCTCGGTCAGCGGTGCGAGTGCTTCCGGGCCGTGGACGCCCGAGGTATGTAGCGCGACGCCGGCACGTGCGCCAGCCCGCGCCAGGATTTCAGCGACTTCAGCCACCGCGCCGTCGCTCACAGCGATCAGCCAGTGTGAGGCCAGGCGCGCCAACTCATGCAAGGTCGCGGGCTGCGTGCCCACGAACTCTGCGGCTGCCTGCGCGTGCGCAAGATTACGCCCACCCAGGGCAACCACGGGGCAGCCTGCTTCCGCCAGCAGGCGGCCCAGCGCCTGGGCCATCCTGCCCGTGCCTGCGATCGCGATGGGCTGGGTCGGTTTCACGTCAGCAGATCATGCCCTTGGCCGCGCCGCTGGCGGCGTTGCGTGTTACCATACACCAAGGTAAAACCGGACAAAGGCGCCCGGGTGGGCGACGCGCCCGGCGTCTCCTGCTCGGAGGAACCGCATGGAAACGCTGGACACTTGGGGCATCTCCGACCGCGGCCTCGTGCGGCAGAACAACGAGGATTCCTGGCTGATCGATCCCGAGCTGGGCGTCGCCATCGTCGCCGACGGCATGGGCGGCGCATCCTGCGGCGAAGTGGCTTCCGCTCTTGCCGTGGAAGCCGTGCTGGAATACCTGCGCAACCCGCCCGCGCCCGCACCACCCGACGAGTTGCTCGAGCAGGCCGTACGCGAGGCCAACCGCCGCGTGTTCGAGCGCGCCCAGAGCGAGGAAAGCTGCCGCGGCATGGGATCCACCATCGTCGCTGCCCTCTGGCGCCTGCCTCGCCTCTACATCGCCAACGTGGGCGATAGCCGCGCCTACTTGTGCCGCGGCAGGCAGTTGATCCAGCTTTCTTATGACCAGACGCTGGTGAACGAGCTCCGGGTCAAATTCGGGCTTACTCAGGACGAGGTCAGTAACTTCCCTCACAAGAACGTGCTTACCATGGCCATAGGTGCCTCCCCGGAGGTCACCGTCCGCAGTCATATCGAAAGTTTGATTCCAGGTGACCAGATCCTGCTCTGCTCGGACGGTCTCTCGGGACCCGTGCCCGAGGAGGAGATCGCCGCGATCATGGCCAGCGCGGATCCCCTGCCCCTGAAGGCGGGAAGGCTGATCGAGGCCGCCCGCTCCTACGGCGCCCCGGACAACGTGACCGCCGTGCTGCTGCGGTACGAGTAGCGGTTCAGCGCAGCACGACCCTGGCCAGGCCTGCGTTGTTGCTGGCGTCGAAGACACGCAGCACGACCAGATGTTCTCCCGGCGGCAGATCCGGCAGCAGGAGCCGGAAGCGCTCGGTAGGAGAGTCGAGGATCCCGTCCAGCGGCTCCACGGGCGTCCATGGGCCGGCATCCACCGAGTACTCGGCCCGGCGCAGCGGCGAGGCGGCATCGGAAGCCTCGAACTCGATTTCCATCTGAGTTCCCAGGCGCCGCGGGACGCCTGCCCGCACCACGGGCGGCGTATGATCCACCAGCACCGGTGCGCTGACCAGCTCGGCCTGCCGGGCTGCTGCGGGCGGGTTGGAAGGAGCGTCGGAAGCGATGACCCGGAAGAAGTAACGCCCGTCGGCCAGCGCCTCGCTATCCAGGGTGCAGCTATTCTCGGACAAGTTAGCTTTGAGTAACTTCCATTCCTTTTGGTCTTCGCCGCGGAAATACAGCGAGTAAGTGAGCCGGTCGCCGTCGCTATCCTCGGCCTGCCAGGTGATCTGTAACTGCTGGGTGCTGGCGCGCCCCACCGGCTGAGTGGGCGTGCCGGTGGAAGACGCGGGGGGCGTCTCGCCGGTGTCGGTCACGGTAATGGTGTAAGTCGCCGGTGAACTTTGTGCGGCCGCGGGCTTGGGCTGCGCGGCAGCAACCATCTGGGATGTGACGCTCAGGCTTTTGAGGACAGGAGGGCTGTTCTGCGGCAGGTAGGCCACGGCCACGCTATCCAAGACAGGGGCTTTGCCGGCTATCGCGACCAGCTCGGCCTTCCACTGGATGTAGCGCGCATTGGGGCTGGGGATGGGATCACCGTTGGACAGCGGCTCGGACCACTCGCTCCAGGTCCGGTCCGGGCGGGCCGAGTTGCCCGTGCGCGTGCGGATCCTGACGCGACCCTGGTCGCAATCCTCCCCGCGCCAGCTTATACGGCCCCAGCGCGCCACCGTGCCCGCGTCGTGCACCGGGGATTCGTAAACGCCCGACGCCATGTTCTCGGTGGCGAGACGATAAATGCGTCCCGCGTTGCCCGTAGCCGCCAGCAACCCGGCGGACGTTTGCGCCAGCCGCAGGGTCTCTCCCTCGTTGGTCTGCACGATCAAGGCGAGTTTGCGCTCCGGCAAGGCGAATCGGTAGATGCGGCCCTGGCCATCGGTGCCGAAAACGATCTCGTTGCCTGCCAGCAAGAGGTCGTAGGCGTTTTCCTCGCGCGAGGTCCACAGGGTTTCAACCGTATGATCGGGCGCGATGCGATAAATGGCCGACTTCTCCACACCGGAAATGTCAATCACTGGAGACGTTGGCGCGGGCGCTGGCGCGGGTGCGGCCTTGGGCTGCTCGGTGGCGGGTTTCAATTCGACGCCGCCCTGGGTTTCTTCGCTGACCGTGACCGTGGTGCTCACGGTGGCCTGGGGAGGGGCAGTAAGGCTCCCGGCGCTCCCCGGCGCACCGCCGGGGGCGCGTTTCAGCAGGGAACCGCCCATGGCCGCGACGTAAATGCTGCCATCGTCCGCCACCGCAAGTTTCCTGATCTCGGGCAGGCTCGAATCGTAAAGTACGAATGCCTTGTCCCTGGCCGTGACGCGGTAGACGATCCCGTTGGGTTCGGTGCCGGCCAGCAGGCGCCCTTCGCGGTCGAAGGCCAGGCAGGTTACGTGGGACTGGCCCGTGGCGTAGTAGACCTCCCCGCGGCCCGGCCCCTCGATCCGCCAGATCTTGCCATCGGCTCCGGTGCCTGCATAGAGGCGCCCGTCCGGGCCCAAGACCAACGCCCAGATGTAGCGGGAGCCGGGAGCGAAGTATTCCGCGGCCTTCCCGCCCTCGATCCGGTAAATCTTCCCGTCGGGCGAGGTTCCCGCGTAAAGCACGCCGCCCGCATCTACGGCGAGCGCGAAAACCTCGGGCTGGTCAGCCGTCCACAGCAGTTCGGCCTTGCCCCCGGGCGTGATGCGGAAGATCTGGCCGCGGTGGCCGGTACCCGCGTACAGGGCGCCGTCCGGCGCTTGCGCCAGTGACCAGACGACGGGCTGATCCGGCGCGAACAGCCTCTCCAGCTTCGGCCCCAGGCTCAGGCGTCCGTCCCGGCTCAGCGAAACGCCTTGAAAGCGGCCGGTCACGAAGTCGCGCCAGGAGTTCAGTTCCCACGTGGTGGGGCTGGAAGCCAGCAGCGCTGCCGGCAGCAGTCCCAGCACCCATCTCGACCAACCACCGCGCTCGGCGATCATTCCTTCAACTCCACCTGGATGGTTTTCGAGCCGGTCACAACCCAGGGTCCTGCGTCCAGCACGATCTCGGCCAGCTTGGAACTCTGGACGCTCATCCCGGAGCCCAGCGCCGCCTGCGAGCGGCCGAGAATGAGCGCCAGCGAGGGCGGGGCCGCGGGTAGCGAGTTGCCGAGCACGTCGAAGGCCGGCTCGGAACGGGTGATCCGCACGTAGGCGGAAGTGTTAGGGCGCAACGAATTGACCCAGCGGATCAACTGCTCGGGCGATTGCGGCGGCTGGGCCAGGCGCCCCTGATATTCGGCCATGTTCGCGGTCGTCCCGTCGGACACGGTGATCTGGAGCGCGCCGGAGGGCAGGCCCACCGGGACGGGCCAGAAAGCCTTGCGCGTCACCTCGTAGCGGTTCTCGCCCCGGAACACGACCACCACCTCGAGGTTTTCGCCGGGGCGAACTTGCCGGCGTGAACTCCACACCTGTTCGATTTGCAACTGCCGCCGCTCGGGGTAGCAAACGACCTCCAGGCGTGCATTCTTGAGTTCCAGGGTGTCGAAGCCGCTTTGCAGCACGTAGGCCAGCGGAACGGCGGTGGCGGCGGACACCTGAAGCGGCAGGTTGACGTCGCCCGCGAACATGTTTTCCATGCGCAGGGGAGGGCTGCCGTCGCGGAACTCGAATTTGCCCCGCACCTGGAATGTGGCCCGTCCCAGTGCTTGCTCGGTGGCGTCAATGGCTGAGAAAACCGCCATCTGGAACAGCAGCGGCGACAGCAGCGGGTCCCGCACCATTTGCAGCCGGTAAGAGACCGAGCGCGTGGCCGCGCCGGGCTTGCCCTGCCGCGTCAGGTGAATGGAGACGGGAACCAGTTCTGTCCGCCGGCCCAGTTCGCCTGCCACGCCGGTCGCGCGATCCTGGGTGATGATGCCCATCCACTGGCGCGGCGCCGTGACTTTGAACGACGTGGTCAGCGCGGGCACCACCGCGAGCACTTCCGAGCGTGCGAAAGGCAACTCCGTGCGGCCAATGGCGAGAAAGCGGTGCCCGAAGGCGTAGACGCGGTTGCCTTCGATGCACGTCACCGTGCCGTCGGCGCCCACGCTCATGTCGCCTGTCAGCAACTGCACGCTGATCATCGCGCCGGGCTTGAGTTCGGTGGAATTGCCGGCTGGCAGGACAGCGCCGCCCCCGCTGGAAACCGCCTGCAACGGCTCCAGCCCCAGCGCGCGCAATTCCGGGGCGAATTGTTCGATCGTGCGCCGGGGGAATGCCGATCTCCACCAGGCGCTGGCCGCCGGCCAGCAACTCGGCCCGCGGTGCGAACGCCGCGGTGGGCGTGGCTGCGAACGGGGAAACGCGGGCGGCGCGTCGTGCGGGCTGGTCCTGCTCGCGGACCGCCAGCATGTCCTGGATAGGACGGATGGCTGCGATCGGCTCCTTGGAAAACGGGAAAGCCATCGCCACCGCGCCAACAAGCCGGCCTTCCAGATAAACCGGGCTACCGCTCATGCCTTGCAGGACGCCGGTCTTCTCCAGCGGGCCTCCGGAAAGCCGCGCGAGTACCAGCGACTGCTTGGGGCCCACGTTTTCCAGCACGCCCAGAATCTCGACCCCAAACTCTTCGATGCGATCGCCGGCAAAAACAGTCTTGCCCACGCCTTTCATCCCGGGCTGCACGCGCTCCAGGGGAAAGTTGAGGGTCTGGGCTTGCAGCGCCGCGGCTGCCAGACATGCCAGGACGACCCGCACCCCCACCACGCTTTCATTCTATGACTTCGCTTGCCCCCTTGTAAGCTCCGGCGGGCTGTGTTTTAAAAGAACCATGAGGATCAGGGATCTTTCCGTCATCGCTTTGTTGTTGGCCTTGACCACCAGCGCCGTGGCCCAGCAAGCGCCCGCGCGCCCCCCGGCCGGGGCGCAGGAAGGCGAAGACCACCGTTTCGCCCAGCTCATGAAGGCCATTGACGATCTGATGTGGCACGTCAAGCTGGGCGACATTGCTGAAGTGGACAAAGTGCGCTACACCAGCCGCCCGGCGCGGCGGCAACCCAATCCCACCGCCCAGGGAGCGGGCAACCCGCTCATCATCCCTGCTTACACTTTCATTCCCAGAAAACTCGACCGCAGCCTCAAGCACCCGCTCATCGTGCTGGTGCACGGCGGTGTGCACTCGAATTTCTCCACCGGCTCGGCCCACATCGTGCGCGAGCTGATCGAGCAAGGTTACTCGATCATCGCCCCGGATTACCGGGGCTCGACCGGTTACGGGGTAGCTTTCTACCGGCAGATTGACTATGGCGGTTGGGAGAACGATGACGTCTACGCCGCTCGCAACTGGATGCTCGAAAGCTACGACTTTCTCGACCCTAAACGCGTGGGCATCGTGGGCTGGAGCCACGGCGGCATGATCACGCTGATGAACATCTTTGAGCATCCCGACGCCTACGCCTGCGCCTACGCGGGCGTGCCGGTCAGCGATCTGGTGGCGCGCATAGGTTACAAGACCGACGCTTACCGGAGCTTGTTTTCCGCCCCTTACCACATCGGCAAGACGCCGTGGGAGGATGTGGGCGAATACATGCGCCGCTCGCCCATAAGCCACGTGGACAAGCTCGCCACACCGCTGCTCATCCACACCAACACCAGCGATGAGGACGTCAACGTGCACGAGGTCGAGAGATTGATCGCGGCGCTCAAAGCCGCAGGCAAGAAGTTCGAGTACAAGATTTACCAGAATGCGCCCGGCGGCCATGCTTTCAATCGCATTGACACAGCCCTGGCGCGGGAGTCCCGGCGCGAGATCTACGAATTTCTGGCCCGCTACCTGAAGCCGGGCAAGTGAGGGCAGCGTCGCCGCGCGGCTGGCGCTGACGAGCTGGCGAGCAGTCCCCGCCATGACGGTGCGCATGCCGGCGTGTCCCATCCGGAACCCTTATAATTGAGGTTTCTCCATGCTGGCGCAGACCCTCAGGGAGCACGGCGTCGTCGGTGCGGGCGGCGCCGGTTTCCCCACCTACGTGAAGGCGCAGGCGCAGGCGGAGTTCATGATCGCCAACGGCGCCGAATGCGAGCCGCTTGTCCATAAGGATTTGGCATTGATGCGGGCGTTCCCGGGCGAAATTCTGTCCGGCTTGCACTTGATGGCGCAGGCGGTAAAAGCCCGGCGCATGATGTTCGCACTCAAGGCGAAGAACGTCGAGGCGGTGGAAGCGATCGGGTCCCAGCCGGGCGCTAGGGACGTCGAGCTGGTGCTGCTGGGCGATTTCTATCCCTCCGGCGACGAGTACGAGGTGGTGTACACGGCTACTGGCAGACTGATTCCGCCCGCCGGTTTGCCTTTGCACGTAGGGTGCGTGGTCAACAATGTAGAGACGCTTTACAACGTGCACCGCGCCAGCCAGGGGTTGCCGGTGACGGAGAAATTCCTTTCGGTAACCGGGGCGGTGCTCCGGCCTTCGGCTTTCCGGGTCCCGCTGGGCGTTTCTTTCCGCGAAATCATCGAGCAGGTGGGCGGCGCCACGGTCGCCGACTTCGCCGTGTTCGTCAGCGGCATCATGATGGGCACGCTCACCTTTGACCTGGAGGAAGTAGTGACCAAGACGACGGCGGGGCTGATCGTGTTGCCGCGAAATCATCCGCTGGTGGCGCGCAAGAGCCTGCCCGTAGAGGCGCAGAACCGGATCGGCAAGTCCGCCTGCGATCAGTGCAGCTACTGCACCGAGCTCTGTCCGCGTTACCTGCTGGGCTACGAGGTGATGCCGCACAAGGTCATGCGTAGCCTCGGTTTCACGACCGGCGGGTCGCGCTTCTGGAATCAATGGGGCGCGCTGTGCTGTGCCTGCGGCCTGTGCACGCTCTATGCTTGTCCGGAGGGACTGTTTCCCAAGGAAGCCTGCGATCAGGCCAAACGCGACCTGCGGGAGGCTGGCATCCGCTTCGAGCAGGCGAGCCCGGTGCGCGTGCACCCGATGAAAGAGGCGCGCCGTGTCCCCCAAGTCCAGCTTCGGCGGCGGCTGGGAATCGAGCAATACCAGCAGGAAACGCCCCTGCGCGAGGCGGAGTGGCGGCCGCAGCGCGTGCGCATCCTGCTTTCCCAGCACGCGGGCAAGCCGGCAGTGCCCGTCGTCCGGCCGGGCGATCGCGTGGAGAAAGGCGCCGTGGTGGGCAGGCCGCCCGAGGGCGAGCTGGGCGCCAACGTTCACGCCAGCATCGCCGGCCGGGTGAGCGAGGTCACGGGAACTTACGTGGAGATTGTTGCGTAACTATGGCGAGAAACTCGATCGGCCTCATCGAGCTTTCCAGCGTCGCCGCCGGCTTTGCCGTGACCGACGCGATGCTCAAGGCGGCGGACGTAGAACTGTTGCTGGCGCGGACCATCTGCTCAGGCAAGTATATGGTGCTGGTTCGGGGTGACGTGGCGGCCGTGGAAGCCAGCGTGCGAGCGGGAATCAGCGCGGGTGACTTCGCGGTCATTGACAGCTTCGTAATTCCCAACGTGGACGAGCAGGTTTTCCCGGCCATCGCCGGCACCTCCAAAGTCGAGGCGCTGGAAGCCCTGGGCGCGATCGAGTCCTTCTCGGTAGCCTCGCTGATCGAGGCGGCCGACGCTGCGGTGAAGGCCGCCAATGTTCAGCTCATCGAGCTTCGGCTTGCCATGGCCCTGGGCGGGAAAGCGTTCCTGACCATGACCGGCGAGGTTGCGGCCGTCGAGGCGGCCGTGAGCGCGGGCGCTGCCGTAGTGGCCGGGAAGGGACTGCTGGTCCACCGCGTCGTCATCCCTTCGCCGCGGCCCGAGTTACTCAAGGAAATGATCTAATGATCTGAAGATCTCGAGGAGGCCTATGCGCGCACTCTGGCGGGTACTGATCCTGGCGACCGGCCTCGCCGTTGCCGGCGCAGCGCAGCAGGAGTTCCGTGAAATCGAGTCGCGAGTTACGGAATTCACGCTGAAAAACGGCATGAAATTCCTGGTGCTGGAACGCAGGAAGGCGCCGGTAGCTTCTTTCGTCACTTACGCCGACGTCGGCTCCGCCCAGGAGGTCAAGGGGATCACGGGCCTGGCCCACCTGTTCGAGCACATGGCTTTCAAGGGGACCGACAAGATCGGCACCAAAGATTATGCCCGCGAGCGCCTCGCTTTGGAAAAGGTGGACCAGGCTTACGCAGCGTTGAAAGAGGAAAAACTCAAGGGAAACAGGGCCGATCCCGAGAAGCTCAAGAAACTCGAGCGGGCTTTCAAGGAAGCGCAGGAAGAGGCCGGCAAATACGTGGTGCCCAACGAATTCGGCGAGGCCGTGGACCGGGCAGGCGGCCGTCAGTTGAACGCCACCACGGGCGCCGACCGCACCATGTACTTTTTCAGCCTCCCCTCCAACCACATGGAACTGTGGTTCTGGCTCGAGTCCGAGCGCTTTCGTAACCCGGTTTTTCGGGAGTTCTACAAAGAGCGCGATGTGGTCATGGAGGAGCGGCGGCTGATGGAAAGTCAGCCCGTGGGCAAGCTGCTTGACGAGTTTCTGGCCGTGGCTTACAAGGCTCATCCTTACGGCGAGCCGGTCATCGGTCACATGAGCGACCTGGAGAATCTGACCACGGCGGACGCGGCCGCCTTTTTCCGCAAGTATTACATCCCCAGCAACCTGGTGGCCGCGGTGGTGGGCGACGTGGAC
>JBMFPL010000017.1:0-3408 GCA_049969115.1 Bryobacteraceae bacterium
GGCCGGCGCCTTGGAGGTCTACCGGGCCGCCAAGGCAGCCGGCCTCAAGCATGGTGTCGTGCAGGACAAGCTCTGGCTGCCCGGGCTCATCAAGCTGCGGCGGCTGAAGGAGGCGGGCTTCTTCGGCCGCATCTTCGCCGCGCGCGGCGAATTCGGCTACTGGGTCTTCGAGGGCAATGTGGTGCCGGCCCAGCGACCCTCTTGGAACTATCGCAAGGAGGAGGGCGGCAGCATCATCGTGGACATGCTCTGCCACTGGCGCTACGTGTTGGACAACCTGATCGCGCCGGTGAAGGCTCTCACCTGCCTGGGCGCCACCCACATCCCGCGCCGCTGGGATGAGCAAGGGAGGCCTTACGATGTCACCGCGGACGATTCTGCCTACGCCACTTTCGAGCTGGAGGGCGGCATCGTGGCCCACTTCAATTCGTCCTGGTGCACGCGCGTGCGGCGCGACGACCTGTTCACGCTGCACGTGGACGGCACACTGGGTTCCGCGGTGACCGGCCTGCGCGAGTGCTGGGTGCAGCCGCTGGGGGCCACGCCGCGCCCGGTCTGGAACCCGGATATCGAAAGCCCTTACAACTACTTCGATCACTGGCTGAAGGTCCCGCCGCAGGAAACTTACGACAACGCGTTCAAAGCCCAGTGGGAGCTGTTCCTGCTGCATGTGGTCAAGGACCTGCCCTTCCCCTGGAACTTGCTGGAAGGCGCCAAGGGCGTGCAACTGGCCGAGCTCGGCCTGGAGTCCTGGCGCCGGCGGGCCTGGGTCGAGGTGCCGCCGCTGGATCCCTGAGACAACGCAGCCCGATTCGCGGCGGGCTGTTTGCGCGAGTGCCGGCGCCGCGTTTGCGGGCGCGGCCGGTTTCGCGATAGACTCGTTAGTCCCTTGAAGGTCGCACCGGTTGACTATCTCATCATCGCCCTGTATTTCGCTTTCGTGTTAGGCATCGGCTGGCTGATCCGCAAGCGCGTGACCACCAGCGAGGACTTCCTGACTTCCAGCCGCTCGGTGCCGTTGTGGATCACCAGCCTGGCCTTCATCGCCGCCAACATGGGCGCGCAGGAAATGATCGGCATGTGCGCCTCCGGCGCCAAGTACGGTATGATGACGGCCCACTTTTACTGGATCGGCGCCATCCCGGCCATGATCTTTGTGGGCGTTTTCATGATGCCGTTCTACTACGGCAGCCGGGCGCGCTCGGTGCCCGAGTACCTGCGCCTGCGCTTCGACGAGAAGACCCGAACCTTCAATGCCGTCACCTTCGCCGCCATGACGGTGTTCAGCTCGGGCATCTCCATGTACGCGCTGGGGCGGCTGTTCCAGCTTGTGCTGGGCTGGAGCTTCACTGCGTCGGTGCTGCTTTCGGCGGGCATCGTGCTCACCTACACTTACCTGGGCGGGCTGACCAGCGCGATGTACAACGAGGTCTTGCAGTTCTTCCTGATCGTGCTCGGCTTCACGCCCCTGGCCATCCTCGCCGTTCTCCGCGCGGGCGGCTGGGAGGGCATTTCCGCGCGGCTGCCGGCCATGATGACCCATTCCTGGGCCTACACGTACAGCCCCTCGGCCAACGCCATGGGAGTGGAGGTTTTCGGCCTGGTGATGGGCCTGGGGTTCGTGCTCTCGTTCGGCTACTGGTGCACGGACTTCCTGGTGGTGCAGCGCGCCCTGGCCGCCAACTCGATGACGGCAGCGCGCAACACACCGCTGGTGGCCGCCTTCCCCAAGATGCTCATCCCCTTCATCGTCATCGTGCCCGGCATCGCGGCCATGGCGCTGATGCAGATGAACGTCGGCTACGGGCTGCCGCCCAAGGGGTCGGGCTACGACTACGATCTCACGCTCACCACGCTGATGGCTTCCTTCTACCCCGCGGGCCTGCTGGGCGTCGGCCTGACTGCGCTCATGGCCTCCTTCATGAGCGGCATGGCGGGCAACGTCACGGCGCTCAACACGGTGTGGACCTACGACATCTACCAGGGCCACATCCGCAAGGGCGCGCCTGACAGTCACTATCTGATGGTGGGCCGGCTGACGACTGTGGTGGGCGCGGGCCTGTCGGTGGCCACCGCCTACCTGGCGCAGCTTTACAACAACATCATGGATCTGCTCCAACTGGTGTTCGGCTTCGTGAACGCGCCCCTGTTCGCGACATTCCTGTTGGGAATGTTCTGGCGGCGGGCCACCGGCCACGGCGCCTTCAGCGGCCTGCTGGCCGGCACGGCCGCCGCCGCCCTCACTCACGGCCTGACCCTGGCCGAGGGCAAGGGCGCCTGGATCGCCTGCCTGCACCAGTTTCCCTCCACCATGGCCCAGAATTTCTGGATCGCCATCGTGGCCTGGACGACCTGCTTCCTGGTGACCGTCTTCGTCAGCCTGCTGACCAAACCCAAACCCGAATCCGAGCTGGTCAACCTAGTTTACGGCATCACCCGCCTGCCGTCGCCCGAACCGCAGGCGCGCTGGTTCGAGCGGCCCGGCGTGCTGGCGGTGGCGGTAGGCCTGGCCTGCCTGTTTCTTAACCTCTGGTTCGGTTGAGCGCCCTATGTGGGACTTGCGACTTCCCTCGGGCTTGTTCTTCACGCTGCTGGGGCTGATCCTGTGCGTGACCGGCCTGGCGGCTCCCGATTATCGCGCCCCGCTGACCCAAGTCAACGTGAACTTGTACGCGGGCGCGAGCATGCTGGTGTTCGGCGGAGTGATGCTGTGGCTGGGCCTGCGGCGTTCCTGAAACAATCGTTCCTGCGCGTGTTCGGGCCGGCGGCCGGCCTGCGCATCTGGCGCGCGCCGGGGCGGGTCAACCTCATCGGCGAGCACACCGATTACAACCTCGGCTTCGTCTTGCCCATGGCCCTGGATCTGGCCTGCTACGTGGCCGGCGCGCCGCGCCCCGACGGCCGCCTCCGCGTGTATTCGGAAAACTACCAGCAGGCGCGGGAGTGGGACGTAGCGGGGCTGGCGGCGGCGCGCCCCTCCAACCACTGGAGCGATTACCCCCTGGGTGTGGCGCGCGAGCTGGCCCGCGCGGGCTACGAGGTGCGCCCGGCGAACTTGCTGGTGTGGAGCACGGTGCCGCCCGGCTCCGGCCTGAGCAGCTCCGCGGCGATCGAAGTGGCGGTGGCGCTGGCGCTGCTGGAAGGGCGGGAAATCGACCCGCTCGAGCTGGTGAAGCTTTGCCGCCGCGCGGAGAACGAGTTCGTGGGTGCGCCGTGCGGCATCATGGACCAGTATGTGGCGGTCTTCGGCCGCCAGGGCGCCGCTATCTGCATTGACTGCCGCAGCCTGGAACACCGCCCGGTGCCATTGCCCGCGGGCGTCTCGATCGTGGCGGTCAACAGCATGGTGAAGCACGAACTGGGACAGTCGGCGTACCCGCAGCGCGTGCGCGAGTGCAAGGCTGCTGC
>JBMFPL010000017.1:3418-18652 GCA_049969115.1 Bryobacteraceae bacterium
GCCACGCGCTGCCCGAAACCGAATACCGCCGCGCCCGCCACGTCGTCACCGAGAACCGGCGCGTCGAGGAGTTCATCTCAGCCTGCGAGGCGGGCGATCTCACCGCGATGGGGCGCTTGTTGGTGGCTTCGCATCGCAGCCTGCAACAGGATTACGAAGTCAGTTGCGAGGAGCTGGACTTCCTGGTGGATGCCGCGCTCCAGATTCCCGGCGTGCTTGGCGCGCGCATGACCGGCGGCGGTTTCGGCGGCTGCACGGTGAACCTCCTCGGGCAGGATGCGGCCGATCACTTCGCGCGCGCCATCGAGGAGGCTTACCGGCGGCGCTTCTCTTTGACGCCTGAGATCTATCCCTGCGTGCCCTCGGCCGGGGCCGGTGAGCTGTGAGGATCGGGACGTTCTTTTCCGGGCTGCCCGTGCTGGTCACCGGGGCCACGGGGTTCATCGGCAGCCATCTCGCGCAACGGCTGGTCGGACTGGGCGCCCGCGTTCGCTGCCTGGTGCGGAGGACGAGCCGCACCGGTGTGCTGCCTGCGGGAATCGAGCTGGCGCAAGGCGAACTCGCTACCGGTGAGGGTCTGGCGGAGGCCGTGCGCGGCGCACAGTTGGTCTTCCACCTCGCTGGAGTGACCAAGGCGGTGTCGCCCGCCGACTACGAGCGGGGCAACGTGCTGGCCACGCGAAATCTGGTAGGTGCGCTCGAGTCCTGCGAGGCTCGGCTGGTGCAGGTGAGCAGCCTGGCTGCCGTAGGGCCCAGCTCTGACGGCAGTCCCCTGCCCGAAGACTGCGAGCCGCGGCCGGTCTCCCTCTACGGGCGCTCGAAGCTGGAGGCGGAGCGGGCCGTGCTGTGCTCGGGGCTGGCGGCGCGGGCGGTGATCGTACGGCCGCCCGTGGTGTTCGGCCCGCGCGACACCGACGTCTACCAGCTGCTGCGCATGGCCGCGCGCGGTTGGCTGCCAGTTACGGGTGGTCCGGAAGCTAGGTTCAGCGTGATCTACGTGGAGGACTTGGTAGAGGGGCTGCTGGCGGCCGCCTGCCATGAAAGCGCTGCGGGCCGCACGTACTTTTTGTCTGCGCCCGAGCCCCTTTCCTGGCGGGGGCTGGCGGAAGCGAGCGCGCGCCTGCTGGACCGCAGGGTGAGAGTGGTGCGCGTCCCAGACGGGCTGGCGTGGGTCGCGGCGCTGGCCGCGGAGGCGGCAGCGCGCTGGCGGGGCAAACCCGCCATCATCTCGCGGGATAAGCTGCGCGAGGTGCGCGCCGGCCACTGGGTATGCGACCCCTCGCGGGCTGAACGGGAACTGGGTTTCCGCGCGGCCACGCCGCTCCACGAAGCGCTGCGGCGGACTGTGGCGTGGTACCGCGAGGCGGGCTGGCTCTGAGCGGCGTCATTTGCTTTCGGCGACCAGCTCCACGAAAGCTTGGGCGGCGTGGCTGAGGGCGCGACGCGCGGGGTAGACCAGCCGGATGGGGCGCTGGATGGAGGAGAGCTCGCGGACCTGAACCTCGCACAGCGTGCGCTGCCGCAGCTCCTGCTCCACGCACATACGGGGCAGGAAGGCCACGCCCTCGTTGCGCTGCACCATGCGGCGGATGGTCTCGATGGTGGGCATCTCCACGTCCATGTTCAGCGGGACCTTGTGCCGCTGGAACTCCTTGAGCACGATCTCGCGGTAGGGGGAAACCACGCTGTGAGCGATGAAGGTTTCCATGCCCAGCTCCTGGATGGAGACCGAGCGGCGGTGGGCGAAGCGGTGCCGCGGGGACACCACGAAGGCCAGATGGTCGGTGTAGATCACGCTGCTCACCAGGCGGTCGTCACCCGGGTCGTAGCTGATCACGCCCAGCTCGAGATCGCCGTCAATGAGCTGGGCCGGGATGCGGCTGGAGAGGCACCGGCGCACCTGGACCTTCACGCGCGGGTAGCGGCGCCGGTAGTTCTGGATATGCTCGAACAGGTAGAGGGCGGTGGACTCGTTGGCCCCGATGGTAAGCCGGCCGGCGCCTTTGTCGTGCAGCTCGGAGAGGGCATTAAGCATTTCCCGCCGCAGGTTTTCGAAGCGGCGGGCGTAGTCCAACACCAGGCGGCCGGCGTCAGTGAGCAGCAACTCGCGCCCCGAGCGATCCAGCAGCTTTTCGCCCAGCTCGTTTTCCAGCCGCTGTACGGCGAGGGAGACCGCAGGCTGAGTGCGGGCGAGCTTTTCGGCGGCGCGCGAGAAGCTGCGCTCGGTGGCGACCTGGAGGAAGGTTTCGAGCAAGTAGAGCTCCACGGGATCTCCTTATGGAGGCGGAGTCGAGGATTTACAGAGATTATTGAATCACGTCTGCTGATGCAGATCAAGAAAATTATAAATTTGCAAAATGCCGGGAAGACGCCCGATAATGAAGTATCCCGGCCGGGAGCAACAGGCCGCGGCCGGGATCCCGAAACCAGAGCGCGGGCGGCCACCAGGGCCGCCCGCGCCGTACCCTGGACGACGACCGGCCACAATGAACAACCGTGTATTCATTTTTGACACCACTCTCCGGGACGGCGAGCAATCACCCGGATGCTCGATGACCGTTCCGGAAAAGCTGCGCATGGCCCGCAAGCTGGTGGAGCTGGGCGTGGACATCCTCGAAGCCGGCTTCCCCATCGCTTCCGAGGGCGACTTCGAGGCCGTGCGGGCCGTCGCCACCGAGTTCCCCGAGTTGCGGGTGGCCGCGCTGGCCCGGGCCTGCACCCTGGACGTGGAGCGCGCCGCCCGCGCGCTGGAGCCCTCGCGCCGCCCGCGCATCCACACTTTCATCGCGACCAGTGACATCCACCTGCGCTACAAGCTGCGCAAGTCGCGCCAGCAGGTGCTGGAGGAGGCGGCCGCCGCGGTCGCGCTTTCGCGGCGCTACGTGGAGGACGTCGAGTTTTCGGCCGAGGACGCCACGCGGACCGATTTGGACTACCTGATCGCGGTCTGCCGCGCCGCGGTCGAGGCCGGCGCCAGCACCATCAACCTTCCGGACACGGTCGGCTATTCGCTGCCCGAGGAATTCGGCGCCATGGTGGGCGCCGTGGTCAGGGCGCTGGGCGATTCGATCATCGTGAGCGTTCACTGCCATAACGATCTTGGCCTGGCTACGGCGAATTCTCTGGCGGGCGTTCGGGCCGGCGCCCGCCAGATCGAGTGCACCATTAACGGCATCGGCGAGCGGGCGGGCAACTGCGCCCTGGAAGAAGTGGTCATGGCGATGAAAGTTCGCCACGACCTGCTGCCCTACCAGACCGGGATCGTCACCGAGCAGCTATACCCCGCCAGCCAGCTTCTGGCCGAGCTGATCAGCTTCGGCCCGCAACCCAACAAGGCCATCGTGGGCGACAACGCCTTCGCCCACGAGGCGGGCATCCACCAGGACGGCTTCCTCAAGGAGCGCACCACCTACGAGATCATGGATCCCCGCACGGTGGGCGTGCCTGAATCCAAGCTGATCCTGGGCAAGCACAGCGGGCGTCACGCTCTTTCCAAGCGTTGCCAGGACCTGGGTTACACGCTCACCCGCGAGCAGCTCGAGGAGGTCTACCAACGCTTCATTGCTTTCGCTGACCGCAAGAAAGGCGTGCGCAACGAGGAGATCGTAGCCATCATCGAGCAGGTGCTGGCGGGCGCCACCCAGGCCGCCGATTGAAAGCGCGCTGCGCTTTTTGCGAGGCTAGTCCCGATGGAGCTGAGGATTGTTGTCCTTGCCGGCGACGGCATCGGTCCCGAGGTGACGCGCCAGGCGGTTCGCGTGCTGCAACACGTGGCGGACAAGTTCGGCCACAAGGTCCTGCTGGAGGAAGGTTTGATCGGGGCCGAAGCGATCCGGCGCGCGGGGTCGCCGCTGCCCGAGAGCACGCTCCGGGCGGCGCTGGCTGCCGACGCGACCTTCCTGGGCGCGGTGGGATTGCCCGAATTCGACAACGCCCCGCCGGACCAACGGCCGGAGAAGGGCCTGCTGGGGCTGCGCAAGGCCTTGGGCGTGTTCGCCAACCTGCGCCCGGTCCGCGCCTGGCGGTCGTTGCTGGATGCCTCGCCGCTGAAGAACGACCGCGTGGAGGGGACCGACCTGGTCATCGTGCGCGAGCTGACGGGCGGCCTTTATTACGGCACGCCCCGGGGCATTTCCGGCGCCGGTCCCGAAGAGCGCGGCGTGAACTCGATGGTTTACACGCGGGCCGAAATCGAGCGCATCGCGCACGTCGCTTTCCGCCTGGCGCGCAGCCGCCGCCGTAAGCTCTCCAGCGTGGACAAGTCCAACGTGCTGGAGGTCTCGCAACTGTGGCGGCGCGTGGTCAGCGAGGTCGCAGCCCAGTATCCCGACGTTGAGTTGGAGCACGTGCTGGTGGACAACTGCGCCATGCAGTTGATCCTGAACCCGCGGCGTTTCGACGTAGTGCTGACCGAGAACATGTTCGGTGACATCCTTTCCGACGAGGCGGCGGTGCTGGCGGGATCCATCGGGATGCTGGCCTCGGCGTCGCTGGGCGAGCGGCGGCCTTCGGGTGCCTGGACGGGCCTGTACGAGCCGGTGCACGGCTCGGCCCCCGACATCGCCGGTCAGAATCGGGCCAACCCGCTGGGCGCGGTCGGCTCGGTAGCGGCTATGCTCGAGTACAGCTTTGGCCTCCAGGAGGAGGCTGCGGCGGTCAACCGCGCCATCGAGGCCGTGCTCGAAAAGGGAATCGTCACGGCTGATCTGCGCCCGAAAGGGAAGCCGGCGACCACCTCGGAAGTCGGCGAAGCCCTTATCGCGGAGATCTGAGCAAGATGCCACGCACCATCATCGAGAAGATCTGGGACGCGCACGTGGTCGCCCAGGCGCCCGGCGCGCCCACACTGCTTTACATTGACCTTCATCTGGTCCACGAGGTCACGTCGCCTCAGGCCTTCGATGGCCTGCGCCGGCGAGGCCTGCGGGTTCGCCGTCCCGATCGCACGCTGGCCACGGCCGACCACAACGTGCCCACCATCGAGCCGCGGCTGCCTATCGCCGATCCGGTCTCAGCGCAGCAGGTCGCCCGGCTGGAGGAGAACTGCCGCGAATTCGGCATCCCGTGTTACAGCCTGGGCAGCGAACGCCAGGGAATCGTGCACGTGATCGGCCCCGAGCTAGGCCTCACCCAGCCGGGCATGACGATCGTTTGCGGCGACAGCCACACCGCC
Source organism: Bryobacteraceae bacterium (assembly GCA_049969115.1). Taxonomy (GTDB): domain Bacteria; phylum Acidobacteriota; class Terriglobia; order Bryobacterales; family Bryobacteraceae; genus DTHT01. Next base: position 8,592 of record JBMFPL010000017.1, read on the forward strand.
ACCCATGGCGCCTTCGGGGCGCTCGCCTTCGGCATCGGCACCAGCGAAGTCGAGACGGTTCTGGCCACGCAGTGCCTGTTGCAGCGCAAGCCGCAAACCTACGAGGTGCGCGTCGAGGGTCACCTACGGCCGGGCGTCACTGCCAAGGACATCATTCTGGCTTTGATTGCCAGGATCGGAACTGGCGGCGGCACGGGGTGCGTCTTCGAGTACACTGGCAGCGCCATTCGCGCGCTTTCCGCGGAGGAGCGCCTGACGGTTTGCAACATGTCCATCGAGGCTGGCGCGCGGGCGGGCCTGATCGCGCCCGATGATGTGACCTTCCAGTACCTTGCCGGTCGTCCTTTCGCTCCCAAGGGCAAGGATTGGGATGTCGCGCTCGAGCGCTGGCGGCGGTTGCCCAGCGACGACGGAGCGGCCTACGATCGCTCGGTCACGCTGGATGCCTCCGCCCTCGAGCCCATGATCACCTTCGGTACCAGTCCGGGCATGGGCATTCCCATCACGGGCGCAGTGCCCGATCCAGCGGAAGCCGGCGACCAGCGGCAGCGCGACGCCTTGCGCAAGGCGCTGGCGTACATGGCGCTGGAGCCGGGCAAGCCGCTGCTCGGCCATCCCGTGGACGTGGTCTTCGTGGGCAGTTGCACGAACGGGCGCCTGAGCGACTTGCGCGCGGCCGCCGGGATCCTCAAAGGCCGCAAGGTGCACCCGCGGGTGCGCATGCTCGTGGTCCCCGGTTCCATGCAGGTCAAGCGCGAGGCGGAGGCTGAAGGTCTGGACGAGGTCTTCCGCGCCGCCGGCGCCGAGTGGCGCATGCCGGGCTGCTCGATGTGCATCGCCATGAATGGCGACCAGCTCGAGCCCGGCCAGTACTGCGTCTCCACTTCCAACCGCAATTTCGAGGGGCGCCAGGGCAAGGGCGGCCGCACGTTCCTGGCCAGCCCGCTGGTGGCCGCGGCCAGCGCGGTGGCGGGCGCTGTCGCCGACCCCAGGGTGTATCTATGAAGCCGTTCCAGAAGATTCGCAGTCGCGTCATTGCCTTGCCGGTGGACAACATTGACACCGACCAGATCATTCCCGCGCGCTTCCTGAAGACCGTTTCCAAGGAAGGACTCGGCGCCCACCTTTTTCACGACTGGCGCTACGACGCCGAGGGGCTGCCGCGCCCGGACTTCGTTCTCAACCAGCCGCGCGCGCAGGGGGCGCAAATCCTGCTCGCCGGCGACAATTTCGGCTGCGGCAGCTCGCGCGAGCACGCTCCCTGGGCCCTCATGGACTTCGGTTTCCGCGCCGTCATTTCCACCTCGTTTGCCGACATTTTCCGGCAGAACGCGCTCAAGAACGGGCTGCTGCCGGTGATCGTCCCCCGCCAGGTCCTCGCCGACCTGTTCCAACTGGTAGAACGCGAGCCCGACGCCGAGCTGGAGGTGGATCTCGCCGCGCAGACTCTGGTGCTGCCCGATGGACGGCGGGTGGAGTTCCCGGTGGACCCTTTCGCCAGGCAGTGCCTGCTGGAAGGCGTGGACGAGCTGGGGTGGATCCTGTTGCAGGAACCTGCCATCCGCGCCTACGAGGAATCGCACCTGGCGCCGGTCAACACGCTGGCAGGCTGAGGAAAGGTCCGGCGGGAAGGTTGCGCCGGCGGCCTTTGCGTTCCGCCCGGTTTCTTGCTAGCTTGAAAACAACGGCATGAGGCGGCTGCAACCCGTTATTTGGAGCAAGGGCACCTTTCTGACGCCGCAGCACTTGCAGTCGCAGGACCGGTTTTTCGAGCAGACGCTCCAGTTCCGCATCGAAGCGCTCAGCTTCCGGCCCTGGGGGTTTCGCCAGCTGGGCATCAATCAGGAGGCGCTCCAGGCAGGTTTTCTCGTCATCTCGCGTGCAGAAGGCATCCTGGCGGACGGGCTTCTGTTCGACATACCCGACTCGGACCCCGCCCCCACGCCCAAGTCCCTGGCGCAGTACTTCGAGGGCGAGGTCGAGTCGGTAGATTTCTATCTGGCCATCCCGCATTACCGCGAGCGCGGCCTGAACATCGCACCCGACGCGGAGACTGCCGATGCTCGCTACGTGGCGGAGGTGGCGGTGGTGCGCGACGAGAACTGGGATCGCACGGAGCGGCCTATCCAGGTCGCGCGCAAGAATTTCCGCTTGCTGGCTGAGCCGGAGACGCGCCAGGGCGCCAGCTTCCTGCGCCTGGCCAGGGTGCGCCGCTCCCCGACGGGCGTCTTCGAGCTGGACCCGCATTTCGTGCCGCCCCTGCTGGATATCGCGGCCAGCGACTACCTGATGGCCATCCTGCGCCGCTTGGTGGAGATCCTGGCCGCGCGCAGCAGCATGCTTTCCGGTTCGCGCCGCCAGAAAAACCAGACGCTGGCGGATTTCACTTCGGCGGACATCGCCAATTTCTGGCTGCTTTACACCATCAATTCGCACTTTCCCCTGCTGCGGCACCTGCTGGAAACGCGCAGGGGCCATCCCGCGGCGCTCTTCGAAGTGCTGACCTCGCTGGCCGGCGCGCTCACCACCTTTTCGCTCAAGATCCAGCCTCGCGATTTGCCCGTTTACGATCACGAAGATCTCGGGCGCTGCTTCGCGGAGCTGGACGAGAAGCTGCGGTTCTTGCTGGAAACGGTGGTTCCCGCGAACTTCGTTTCGCTGCCGCTCAAGCTGGTGGAAACCTCGATTTACGCCACCGCGCTGGCTGAAGAGAAGTACCTGGTCAACACCCGCATGTACCTGGCCATCCAGGCCGAGATGAACGAGGCCGACCTCATCACCAAGGCCCCGTTGCTGATCAAAGTCTGCTCAGCCACCCACATCGAGCATCTGGTGAGGCAGGCGCTGCCCGGGGTCAAGCTGATCCACACGCCGCAGCCGCCGGCGTCCATTCCCATCAAGCTCAACTACCAGTACTTCGCTCTGAACCAGTCCGGCGGCGCTTGGGAAGCGATCTGCCGCGCGCGCAACTTTGCCGCCCACGTGCCCGCCGACTTTCCCAACCCCCAGCTGGAGCTGATCATCCTGCTGCCGCAGGCTTCCTGAAAAGCTCGACTCAGCGGCGGACGAGGAAGTAAACCGCCAGCAGGACCACGATCACCAGCACGGATGCCGCGATGATCCATAACGGCAGCTTCGAGGGCGAAGCCGCAGGCGTTGGCGTTGGCTGAGGAGCAGGCGCTAAAGGCGGTTCCATCGGTTCCGACGGGGCAGCCGAGACTATTCGCGTGAACTCGCCGGGACCTGGGGAGGCTGCCGGCGCCGGGGCGGGAGGAGGTTGCACCGGCGTCAAGAACAGTTGGGTAGCCCCGCCCGGTTCCGTCGCTCCTATTGGCTGCGGGGCTGGAGCTGGCGAGCCAGGAGGCGTCCCGAACAGCCGGGTGAACTCCCCGGCGCCGGGGCTCGTAGAGGGACCGCCGAGCGCAGGTGAGGGAGGCGTCGGAAATCCGGCAGCCGGAGCGCCGGGGGCCGGCGGCATGGCCCAAGGCGATGGAGAACCGACTACGGGCGAACTTGCAGGGACGAGCGGGTTGATTGGCGGCGTTTGCGATTCCAGCGGCTGGGGAGCAAGCGGCGACTGGAACATCCTCGTGAACTCGCCCGGCTCAGGCGAGCCAGCCAGTGGGGCGGCCCAAGGCTCAGAGGCAGGGGCTGGCGCGGGGGAGGGAGGCGGCCCTTGTTGGAACATTCGTGTGAATTCACCGGGCTCCTGAGCGCTGGGCGGGTTGGTAGGAAGCGGGGTGACGACTGGGTGAACGGGATGCGCAGGCGGAGGCGGGGCAGGCGTGGACCGTCTCGCCTGGAACATGCGCGTGAACTCACCCGGTTCACTGACAGGCGGTGGCGGAGAGGGCGGTAGCGGAGGAACCGGGGTGACGGCCCGAGGAACGGCCTGCGCGGGCGGAGGCGTGGACCATCCCGCCTGAAATATCCGCGTGAATTCGCCCGGCTCGCTGACAGGCGGTGGTGCAGCGGGAGGCGGTTGGGCAGGGACCAATGGTTCTTGCTTCGCGGGCGGCGGGGTGGGAGTTGGGGGTACGGGTTGTGCGCCCGTGTGCTGGGCAGGTGCCGGCCATCCCGCCTGAAACATCCGCGTGAATTCACCCGGCTCGCTGGCCGACGGCGGCGGGGGAGGAGGCAGCGGTTGTGCCGTGGTGGCCTCCAGCGGAGCTGTGACGGGTTGTCCAGCAGGTGGCGGAGGAGCGACGGGCGGGCTAAGTGGCGGTGCAGCCTCCGAGGGTTCCGCCGATGCCGGCCAATGAGGAGGCCCAGGCTGGGTTGTTGCCTTAGAGGAAGGCAGGTTGAACATCACAGCCTGGAAAAGCTGGGTAAATTCGCTCGGGTCGCGTCGCGCCGTGGTCCCGGATGCAGGCGCGGACGACGGCGGGGGAGCAGTTGCCGCCGGAGGCTGAGCACCGCTCGCCCAAGCCAGCTCGGCCCCGAGCCAGTTGCGCAACGTGGTGAAGCCGGGAATGATCTCCGTGACTACGTACGGGTTGCCTTCGTGCTCGCCGAGATCGAGGATCTGGAGCCGGCCCGGCGTTGCCGGGATCATGCGCGTGCGCAGTACCAGCTCGAGCAGGCTGATGCGGTTGGGTCCCGGCAGCAGTACGTGCACCATCACCATGCGGACCGTGGAACGCTCGCGCGCTAGGTAGGTGCGGGTCTCGTTTTCCGCGATCAGATCGAGCAGCTCGTACTTTTCCGGGAGACTCATGGCTGGCAGAGGCGCCTGCCCTTATGATGGCACCTTTCCCCGGGCGCTTCAACAAAACGCGCAATCAGAGGGGATCTTGCGTCCCTAGGGTGGGTTTACGAGGCCGATACGTCGCCGACGCAGGGAGCGCTGGGCGCGATGCCGGGGCTCGACGGTTTTTGGCTGGAAGCCTGGCGTTGCCGGTACCAGCCGACCGGGTCGTCCGCAATCCGGACAGCGCGCGCGATGCGGTCTGCGGCCACGGCGATCTGCTCGAGGTGCTCGGGCATCGCTGGCGTGGGATTCACCTGGCGGAAATTGCCCAGGTGCGCCCTTATCGCGGTGACCGCGTTGGCTGAATCGTAGGCCATAGCGTGGAGCGCCTCCCTGAGCGCGGCCAGCTCTTCGCGGCCGGCCCGGGCGCGCGACTTCCAGTGCTGCCCGCGCCACGCGGCCAGTACCAGCACCAACAACAAGACAAGGGTGAACCAGGAACAGGCCAGCATCGGTCAGCCTTTTTGGGTGGCTTGCAAGGCGGCGGCCGCGGCCACGCGCCCGTCAGGTCCGCCAATCGCTACGTGATTCAGCACCACTAAGGTCTCCGGCGCAGCCTGCGAAATCTCGTTCCAGAGGTGGTAGTTGAACGAGCAGCCGGGATCACCCGCGGTGACATCGCCCGTGTAAGCCAGGGCGCGGGCGCGACAACCGCCGCAGTACTTGCGGTAATCGCAGACGCCACAGTGATCCCCTCGATCCTCGCGGTCCGAGAGTACCTTGAACAGCCGGTTGTTCCAGATTTCTTCCAGGGTAGCCTCGCGGATGTTACCGACTTTTTCCGAGGACATGTACACGCACGGCGTAATAGTGCCGTTAGGCTGCATGGAGCAGTAACACCGCCCGGCGCCGCAACCGCCGATGTATCGCGCCAGCACCATGGTCTTGCGGCCCTCGCCGCGGCCCGCGTGACCCGTGGCGAACACGCCGTCCTGCGAGCCGTAAATGACGCAGGAACGCCCGAACTGGGGCGCGGTGGAAATCACATTGATGTAGCCCTGCTGCAAGTGGTAAGTGAGCCGGGTCATCAGCATCTCGCGCTGGCCGGGAGTAAGATCGGCGTCAATGATTTCGCGGCCCCGCCCTACCGGGATGAAGTTGAAGTGCGAGAAGGTCTTGCAGCCGAGATCGATGGCGAACTTGACCATATCGTCCACCATGTGGACGTTATGGCGCGTGAAGCAGGTGGCCAGACCGGTGCGAATGCCGGCTGCGACGCAGTTCTTGATGCCCTGCACGGCGCGCTGCCATGCGCCTTTCTGGCCGCGGAAGGCATCGTGCTGCTCGGGATCCAGACTGTCAATGGAGATTTCGATGTATTTGACGCCAGCCTCCTTGAGCTGGGCCGCTCTTTCCGGGGTGACGAGGGTGCCGTTGGTGGCCACGGTCAAGTGGATGCCGCGGCGGTTGGCGTATTCGAGCACCGGGAACAGATCCTTGCTGACCAGCGGCTCGCCCCCGGCAATGGCCAGAAAGGGGACGAAGTTATCGGCGAGCTGGTCTATGAGGTAGTACTTTTCCTCCAACGTGAGCTCGTCCGGATCCGGCTTGTGCCGCGCGTTCTGGTAACAGTGATCGCAACTCAGGTTGCAGGCCTGAGTGAAGTTCCAGACTACGAACAGCGGCGCGCAGAACCGCTGCGGCACGGTCAGCCCGTAGCGGGCGATGCTGCGGGCGGTAAGCGCCAGGGCGCGTACCGTGGGCCGGTGATGGAAGAGCTTGAACTTGATGTACTCCTTGTCGAGCTTCGCCCGCTTGACCCAGATCCAGTCAATCAACCAAGTGGCGAGCTTCCAGTCCCGGTCATAGTTTTCGCACAGTCGCTCGAAGAAGCACTTGCCATCTTGCCCGGGAATGGTGATCCGCGCCAGGACCTTGCGCGTGAGCGGGTGGCTTAGCAAGTCCTCCAGGAGGTGGCGCGGATTCGGAGGCGATGTCGTCAGCTTGGGGACTTGGGGACGTTGATACGTTTTAATCGTGTGTTGGGAGTCGTCAACGTACATTGCCCTGAGCCATACCCAGCATAGCCGAGTGTCGCAGCGAACCTCAACAGGATTCGGTTCAACGGAGAAAAGCAAGGGCTTAACGGGCCGGGGGGAAGATAAAAGCGGCAAAAAGACGCAGAAAGACAGAAATGCCCACCTCCGACGAAGGCAGGCATTCTCGCCCCGGATGGGGCGGGTTCAATGGGAGAATCGGCTTCGACGGAAACGCAACCGCCAAAACCCGTTTGTGATTTGGATATTATTCCAGGCCGGCCTGCAAATCAAGAGAAAAAGTACGCGCCCGGCCCAAGGTCTGAACTGCCTCGAACATCGTGACTTAGCCGCTGCCTCGAGCGGCGATCCCTGGCAGGAGCCGGGGCGTGAGCCACCTGTTCGGGGGCCCGACTCTGGCTACAACCCTAACAAAACAAGCCGGTAGTGCGGCTGGGATCCTCAGCGCCGGTCCTCCAGGTGGAGCATGATCATGGGCTCGCCCGCCCTGCGGCGAATGCGCCAGCCCGCCACCGCAAGGCCGCCCACCGCGCAGAACAGCAGCAGCAGGCCTATGAGCAGGAAGATATTGAGGATCAAATCCCACCAGAGATCGCGGCGGGTGGGTACGTACTGGCTCAGGCTCACGCTAGCCTCGTATCTTACGGCAGCCAAAAGCCTTTCGGCCGCGTCAGGATCCGGGGGCGAAAGCACTACCGCCACCAGCGGCCCAGCCCGCTTGACCATGGCGCCGGCGAGTCCTCTGAAGGCCTCGGCGCGCTCCCTCGCCAGTTGCGGGGTCGGGTAGGAGAAGATTGCAAGCCGCATTTCTCCCTTGGGGCAACGGTAACGGCCTATTTGCGCCTCGGCACCCAAATGGAACGCGGCCATGGAGGGGGGAATGCCGGGAGCGAATTTGGCCAGCGACTCGGGACCAACCACGTACCGCTCGGAGTTGGCAATCAGATTGCCCGCGGGAAGGTAGCCGGGCAGCGTCGGGGTGGCCGACTGGTCCAAGCGCGGCAGGCGTTCGAAAAGTGCTTCCAGTTCAGGAACTTGTGGCTTGTAGCCCCGGAAGTCGAACACGTAGTTGCCGTAAGCCAGCACGGCCCCATCGGCCGTTTCCGCTGCCAGCGAGCCCAGCTTGGAGGGTTGCGATTTGGCTGGCCGGAGCCACTGGAAGGCGGCCAGGGCCCCCGTGGGGTCTTTCAAGCGGTAGGCCCGGGCGCGGAAACGTTCCCCGCCGGAAAGGTAATCGGCCTCCTCGGCTTGCTGGAATCCGTACTCGTCCCAGACCGCCTGGTCCGTCAGGACTACCGGCTTGGAGCCAACCTTTTCGAAGCGACCGAACTGGTCCGGCCAGAGAGTGGACTGACCGGGGAGGGGCAGGCTCCAGCCGACCAGTAGCAGGATCAAGGCACCACTCAAGCGCCGCAGCATTTCTTGTATTTTTTGCCGCTGCCGCACGGGCAAGGGTCGTTTCTTCCCACTTTGCGTCCTTTGACCACGGTGCGCGCGCTGCTCGTGCCGCCGCTGCCGTATTGCAACTCGGCCAGCTCGCGTTCCTTCTTGCGCTGGATGTTGCGGGTGAAATCTTCGATGGTGGTTTGCGGGGCACGGCGCTGCGCCGTGGTCACCGCCACCGGCTCGGGTTCGGGGACCTCTTCGGCTTCTTCCTCTTCTTCCTCGGTCGGGAACGGCAACTGCGGGCGCGCTCCCTGCGCCGGTTGCAAGAAGAACAGGTAGCGAATGGTCTCGTCCTCGATCCGATCCCACATTTCCTGGAACAGCAGGAAGGACTCTTTCTTGTACTCGACCAGCGGGTCCTTCTGCCCGTAGCCGCGCAGCCCGATGCCCTCGCGCAGGTGATCCATGGAAAGCAGGTGGTCTTTCCACTGGTTGTCAATGACGTGGAGCATGATCAGCCGCTCGGTCTGGCGCATGACCTCGGGGCCGATCATCCGCTCCTTCTCCTCGTATTTGGCCACCAGTTGCTGGTAGAGGGTTTCTTCGAGCTGCTCGCGGGGCAGACCTTGCAGCTCGGCCACGTTGATGCGGTGGCCGAACTGGCTGTTGATGTCGGTTTGCAGGCCTTCCCAGTCCCAGGTGGATGGATGGGTTTTCTCCGGGCAGCGGCGGTCAATGAAAGAGGCGACCATGCCACGGATCATCTCCAGGATGCGGTCGCGCTGGTCCTGCCCTTCCAGCAGTTGCCGCCGCCAGCCGTAGATGGCGATGCGCTGCTTGTTCATCACGTCGTCGTATTCGAGCAGGTGCTTGCGGGCAGCGAAGTTCTGGGCCTCCACCGCCTTCTGCGCCGCCGCGATGCGACGCGTGATGAGCTTGGATTCGATGGGGACGTCTTCCTCCATGCCCAGCTTGAGCATGAGGTTCTGGATGCGCTCGCCGCCGAAGATGCGCAGCAGGTCGTCCTGGAGCGAGAGATAGAAGCGCGAGCTGCCCGGGTCGCCTTGCCGCCCCGCTCGCCCGCGGAGCTGGTTGTCAATGCGGCGCGCCTCGTGGCGTTCGGTGCCGATGACGTGCAGCCCGCCCAGGGCCACCACCTCGTCGTGCTCGCGGTCGCACTGCGCCTTGTACTTGGCGAAGATCTCGTCCCACTTGGGCCGCGGCACCCGGTAGAACTGGCCCTGGTGCTGGAAGTAGTAATAGTGCTGGTCGCTGACGTAAGCTTCCTGGCCCTTGGGCAGCGGCTCGGCGATGCGATCCTTCAGGCAGGCTTCCTTGGTCATGAACTCGGGGTTGCCGCCCAGCAGGATGTCGGTGCCGCGCCCGGCCATGTTGGTGGAAACGGTGACAGCGCCCTTGCGCCCCGCCTGCGCAATGATGTAAGCCTCGCGCTCGTGGTTCTTGGCGTTGAGCACCTCGTGCTTGACGCCCATGCGCTTGAGGATGGCTGAGAGCTTCTCGGACTTCTCCACCGAGATGGTGCCCACCAGCACGGGCTGCCCGCGTTCGTAGCAGGCCTTGATCTCCTTGGCCGCGTTCCGGAACTTCTCCTCTTCGGTGCGGTAGACGACGTCGGGGTACTCGATGCGGATGAGCGGGCGGTTGGTGGGGATGACCACCACCTCCAGCTTGTAGATCTTTTCGAACTCGGCCGCCTCGGTCTCGGCGGTGCCCGTCATGCCGGCCAGCTTCTTGTACATGCGGAAGTAGTTCTGGAAGGTAATGGTGGCCAGCGTCTGGTTCTCGCGCTCGATCTTGACGCCCTCTTTGGCCTCGATGGCTTGATGCAAGCCATCGCTCCAGCGGCGCCCCGGCATCAGCCGGCCGGTGAACTCGTCCACGATGATCACCTGGCCATCCTTGACCAC
>JBMFPL010000018.1:0-18499 GCA_049969115.1 Bryobacteraceae bacterium
AATGGAAAAAACAGGACGCTTTTCGCCTCAACAAGGCCATTTTTCAGCGACCTGCTAAACGGCTGACGTCTGCGCCTTGACTTTCCCCTTTTCTTCGCCCAGAATGGTTGCAGGAGCAAATTCGTGGCGCTGACCCGCAGGCAAAAGCAAGTCCTGGATTTCATCGCCGGCTACCAGAGCGAGCACGGCTACAGCCCCAGCTACGAGGAGATCGCGCAGGGGCTCGGGCTGGCCTCGCTGGCCACGGTCCACAAGCACATCGCCGCCCTGGAACGCAAGCATTACCTGCGCCGCGGCTTCAACCAGAGTCGTTCGCTTGAGCTCACGGCAAAGTACTTCCAGGAACAGCAGCGGTTGCGTCGCGAGCCGGAAGCTCCCGAGGTTCCCCTGCTCGGGCGGATCGCCGCGGGCGTCCCGATCGAATCGGTGGTGGACGGCGAGCGCCTGGAGCTTGACGGCATTTTCGGCCGCGAGGACGTCTACGCGCTCGAGGTACGCGGTGACTCGATGATCGAAGATCACATCTGCGACCGGGACGTGGTGCTGGTGGAGCGCACCAGCCAGGTGCGCGACGGCGACATTGTGGTGGCGCTGGTGCGGGGCAGCGAGACGACCCTCAAGAGGTTCTACCGCGAGCCGGACGGTGTGGCGCGCCTGCAACCCGCCAACGCGCAGATGCCGCCGCTGCGGGTGCCCATGGCCGAGCTGGAGATCCAGGGCCGCGTGCTCGCCGTTTTACGCAAATATAAATGAGAAATGGAAGGCTGGAAGCCGGAAATCAGGCCAATTTTTGCGGCAGTCCGTAACGCCGGCGCAGTTCGGCCTCGGCGCGGAACCAATCGTCCTCGGGCGATCCACCATGGCCGCCGCGCTCGAGCCAGTAAAAATAGGCAAGGCGCTCAATTTCTTCGCGTGGGATTACGGGTTCGGGCATCCTCACCGCGCCGCCTGAATTCCCGGCCGTCGCAGTCTGCTTGCGGGATCGCAAACGGCGCGCCGGCGCCCCCTCTTTGCCGACCCCGTTGTTGGATGCAGATTTTCTGGGCATCGTTTGGGCTCCCCCTTGGGAATTAGATCCTTTTCATTCTAGCAGAACCAGGGGAGCACGAGTTTTCCGGGGCCTGGCAAGCGCGGCGCTGCGAAGCCGCAGTCGCCTGTTCGGGATTGGCGGCTATGCACGCACGCCCTGATGACGCACGCACGCCGAACCTTCCTCACCCGACTGACGCGCTGGGACGCGTCTGCATCGCGCTGGAGTGACCGCGCCCGCACGCTGAATGCTGTCCAGCCAGACAGGTGCGCCGTGTGCGGCGTCTGCGTCCAACTCGAGGTGCCCCTGTCCGGGAGTCGGGTCCTATTCGGCCAGCCGCAGGATCTCCGAGGCCACGCGCAGGAACGCCTGGTCCAGCTCGGCGGGAGTGGGGGCTTTGGCGTAGAGGCCCGCCGGCCGGGTGGGGTCGAAGATCGGGCTGTTGCGGTCGTTGGCTACTCGCATCAGAAGCTCGTCGTCAATGGGTTCCGAAGAAGTGCCGCCCAGCCCGATGGTAAAAATCACGGGTGAAAGCGTCGTGTCGTTGCGGATGCGCGCGGCGGCGTTGTCGGCGACGTTGTAGGCGGCGTAGCGAACCGCACGCCAAGAATCCACGCGGATCTTGCCCTGGTAAGGATGCCCGGCCGGGAACAGCTCGCTGCTCGAATAGGTTTTGTAGCCCCAGGTCGAATTGCCGTGGGCGTCTGTGTCGGGAATGTAGGCGATGTCACGCCTGGCTCGCAAGCGGTAACTGGTTCCGGACCCGGCCGCATAATTACACCCAGAGCTGCCAGGGGCCACGGTCCATTCATCCTGCGAACCGCTTGCGTCCGCGTCCATCACGCCCCAGGTGGTGCCCGTCACCGGGGGTGGCCAACTGGCGGAACTCATGATCGGAGCCGAGACAAACCCGAACTTGGTCGCGCCAGAACTGATGCAGGCGGAGGGAGCGGCGGGCATGTTGTACAAGGTGCTGGTAGACGGGTAGGTGGACGAGCCGTCGCCGTAACGGCGGTCGGCCAGCGACTTCACGGGGAAGTTGGCCGTCAGCGCCGTGGGGCGGCCGTCCGTGAAAAACACGATGACATTCAGGGCCCCCGGTTCGTTGATCTGCCGCAACAGTTCGTAGGCCTGCCAAAGGGCTTCGGCGTAGCCTGTGTTGCCGGCCATGTCGAGGGCGTTGATCTTGTCCGCAACACTCGGGCTGGAGGTCTTGAACGTCATGGAGGGCGGGTAATCTATGCGGTAGTAGCCGCTGAAGCTGATCATGCCCACGCGGTCGCGGCCCTCGGCAAACTTGTTCACGAAGGTAATGGCCGAGTTCTTCACCACTGTGGTGGCGCCCGCCTGAGCAATGGACCCCGAACGGTCCAACACCAAAATCAAATTCACATCGCGACGGGAGGCGGTGGCGCGAGTGCTCATGGTGGCGGTGTCCTGCCCGAGCAGGCGCAGGAAGTACAGCGGCGCCGTCACTGAGGCCACGCCCGAAACCGTCCGGGTTCGGTAGCCGGTTTCCTGCACGGTTGCGTTGAAAGTCAGGTTGGTAGTGCCGTATAAGCCTTGAGGAAAGTTGGCGCGGAAATACTGCTCGGCGGTCGCGCGCGCGCTCTCGATCTGCGAGGCCAGATCCAAGCCGCGGCTGAGCGAGCGCGCGCCCGCCAGCACGGCAGCGTCCAGCGCGGCCGAGAGCTTGGTCCGGATCAAATAGAGCAGCCCCACGTCAAAGGCTAGCCCCGCCATGGGAATGACTATCATGAGCACCAGCGTGAGCATGATCAAGATCACGCCCTGCTGGCGCCTGAGCCGTCTTGTCGTCGCCATCGCCGCTCCCCCTCCTTCAGAAAATCGAGCGCGAATAAACGCCGCCGCCGAAACTCATGCCGGCCAGCGACAGTTCGGGAGCCCAGAAGTAGGACTCCACCATGAAGGCCAGTTGTCCGGGCGCCATGTCCGGGATCAGGGAGAGAAAGCCCACCGCCCGCGTGCTCACGTCGGTCAGGTACGCGCCCTGGGAAATCCAGCCCTCGCTGCCGATCAGCGAAGCGTCGGGCGTGCCGAAATTGCTCTGACGCAACGAAACGTTGCCGATCACGATGCGCCGGATGATGACCGGCCAGTAGCGGTTCGTACACCGGGTATCGCCCGCAGGGAACCCGCCGGCGGCGCATTGCTCGTCACCGATGTACATCACCTCGGAGAGGATCACCACGCCGTTGCCACCGGTGCGCGTCATGCCCAGCCCGGCCGCCAGCCGCACCACGATGTCCTGATTGCCCGCGAGGGCGAAATTCAAGCCGCGGGCGAACATTTGCGCGGTGTCGCGGGTCACTTGCACCACAGAAATGCCGCGCACCACGGTCAGGCCCATCATGAAAACGCCCAGCACCAGTGAAATCAGGATGGGCAGCGTGAGCGCGAATTCGATCACCGCACTGCCCGAGGTTTTCCGTCGGTTGCGAACCCTCATGAACGCTCCTCCTGATGCGGACCGATCAGCGCGCCGGCGGGATGCCTCCGGGCGATGGTTCCATGATCCCGGTCGAACGGGCCGAGATGGTCACCGGGTCCGGGCTCTTGAACAAAGGCACCATGGGACGCCAGGAAAAGCCTTCAATGGAAATTTCGACGATGTTGCCGCCCGCGTTACTGCTGGTTTCGGCCAGCGTGCCCGGAACGAAATAGCGGATGCGAATCTTGTCGGCGCCTTCCTGCCCACCCAGAAAACCGATGGCGTACTGCTGAACCACCCGCTTGATGGACGCGTCGTGGCCCAGTCCCTCGAACGTGCGGCCGGTCATAGCAAAGCGCACGCCCTCGCGCACCGCATGCTGAAAGGTGGCCTTAAGGAAAATCACCAGGCACAGGTCGATTAACAGAAACAGGATGGCCAGGAAGGGCAGAAGGCACAGCGCGACTTCGACTACCTGCGAACCCGCCTGGCGTCTGCGCCGCCTGGGAGAAATCTCGGTGGCGCCGGGCCCGGTGGTTAGCATTACGGTTAGCCTTCTCGTACTGGTACCGCCGATCCCCTTTTCTTCCGGCACTTCTTCCTCTACAATCAAGATGTGCCGCGCGGCGGGTTTCTTTACGCCGCATGCAAATTCTGCCAAAGAATTCATCCCGCGCGCCGATAAGTCGGAGCGGGCAACCGGCAACGCAGGCAGTACGGCGAACAATCGTGCACGGCAACCTTTCGCAGCTGGGGGAGGCCAGGGCGCCGGCGGACGTACTTGCCGACGCCGCTCCACCCGCCCGCCCCGACGAGCTTGCGCCCACGCCATCGGCCCGCGATCACGAAGCCGAGCTCGTCCTCTCTTATCGGGCGGAAGCCGACGGTCTTTACCGTTACGCCTCGGTGCTGCTCGGCGATCGGCAAGCCGCTGAGGATGTGATCCAAGAAACGTTCCTGCGATTGTTTGCCGCGCTGCGCTCTGGCGTCGAGATCCGCGACCGCAGGGCGTGGCTGTATCGCGTCGCGCGCAATGCCTGCTTGGAGCGCAGGCGGCGCTCGCGACGACAGGCCGAGACGGAGATCCCCGAGCGGACCGCCACGCCTTCGAGCAGTCCGGAAGCCGGCTACCAGCAACGCCGGCTCGCTCGCCAGCTCACCCGCGCCCTTAGCCCGCGCGAGCGGGAGTGCGTCCGTTTGCGAGCCGAAGGTTTGAGCTATGCTGAGATTGCGGACGTGATGGGAGTGCGCTGCGGGACGGTGGCCGCCCTGCTGAGCAGGGCGCTGGCTAAGTGCCGGGCCATGCTCGCCGTGCGCTGACGCAAGCGGCCGCCCTGGCGCCAACTGGCATGCGGAATGCGCTGAGCCGGATCCTTGCTCACCTGCGGCAAAGATCCCATCCCGGCATCGAAGAGCTGCTGATGCTCGCCACCGGCTCGGGCGAGGCGCCCGCACTGGCTCGCCTGCACTTGGAGCGATGCCCGCGCTGCCTCCGGCAGGTGGAGGCCATGGCCGAGCAGTGGCGTCAACTGGTGCACTCGAGCCTTCGGGATCAGCAATCGTTTCACGGCAGGGAGGACCTGCTCGAAGAGATCCTGGCGCTGATCGAGAACTGGGACCCGGCGCCAGGGGCCCCATCCGCCGCCCACTCCTCGCGCCGGCTGGCCAGGCACCGTGCCGTCGCCCGCCGGCTGAGCGCGGAACTGGAAGTGCAGCTGGGCACGCTGGCTGCCTCGCTAACCGGACCCAGCCGCGATCACGAGGCGCCGGTGCACGCCGTGCTGGCGCGCAGCGGCCAGCTGCTGTGCACGTTTCTCGGCTACCGGGCCGCGGCGCGGCTCTCTCAGGCCGCTCTCAAGCTGGCGGGAACTGCCCCGAGGCGCTGATCAGGCTACAGTGGGCCGGCGAACGCAACCCTCCAGCGTCCGATGGATGGCGGCCGCAACGGCTTTGCACTTACTCGCCGGCTTCGCCGCCCTGGCAGCGTGGCTGGCCACAGGCAGCGCCGCTTGGATCCAGAATTACCTGCGCTACGCCGGCGCGGCGTTCGTCGTGGGTTTCGCCTCGCTCGAGCTCTATTTCAGCCTGTCGGCCACCCTGGCCTTCCGACGCGGCGATGCGCTCCGACCCGCCTGGCTGTTGATCAGCCTGGCCGCGGCGGCGAGGCTCGCCGGTTTCGTGCTCTCCGAGATTCTCTCGTCCGGCCCGGGCTTGCGCGGTCCCCGCTTCATCGCTCAGCCGGCCCCCTGGTTGCCCCTCTCGCAAACCCACCGCGCCGGCCTGGCCCTCGCGGGACCGGTGGCGCTGCTGCTGCTCAGCCCGGCGCTCGCCCTGGTCGGAAGAGCCTACGACCGGCACGGTCTCTCGGGCGAACTGTGCCCGAGCGAATGGCTCGCGCTGGGGGTGGCCTCGTTCCTCATCGTGAACGATACCTGGGACGGCGTTCGCTGGAGCCTGGCCCACGAGCAGCCCCTCGATGTCTACCGTGCCCTTGGCTTCGTCGTGGATCCCCTGCTGCTGGTGTTGCTCTTTCAAGCCCTGACGCTGCGGCGCGCGGCGCAAACCATGGCCGGGGGGCTCATCGGCCGCTGCTGGACCGCTTACAGCCTGGCGATCTTCTTCACCGTGCTCGGCTGCCTGGGACAGTGGGCGGTCAACTACGGCTACGTGCCCCAGGCGCTGGTCGTGCCGACCTGGTACGTGTGGTTTCTCGTCTCGGCTGCGCTGGCCACAGGCCCCGCCTACCAGCGTGAAGCCCTGCGGCGTCTGCGCCGGGGACTGCTGCCCGAGGACAACTTCTGAGATGGCCCGCCGGAATCAGGCGGCCTCGACCGGCGCCGGGCTGCGCTGGTACTTGCAATTCGGACAGCGCACTTGCGTCTGGCCCCGCACGCGCCGTTCCACCAGATACTGGTGCCCGCACTCAGGGCAAGCTTCCGCAACGGGCTTGTCCCACATCACGAACTCGCACTTGGGATAGCGTTCGCAGCCGTAGAAAGTGCGACCGCGGCGGCTGCGCCGCTCCACGATCTCACCCTGCTTGCATTCGGGGCATTTCACGCCCGTACCGACGCGCTTGACGTACTTGCAGCGCGGGTAATTGACGCAACAGGTAAACTCGCCGTAACGGCCGTCGCGGATGACTAGGTGGCTTCCGCACTCGGGGCACTTCTCTTCCAGGGGCTGATCGGGCTTGCGCTCCTGGCGCGCCAGCCGGCGCGTGGTCTTGCACTCGGGGTATCCCGAGCAGGCGTAAAACAAGCCATAACGGCCCCGTTTCAACACCATGGGCCGCCCGCAGTTCTGGCAATACTCCTCCCGACCTTCTTCGCTGATCTCCAGCTCGCCCGGCTCCGGCGACTCGGTCTTCAGGTCCCGCGTGTTAGTGCACTCGGGATAGCCCGTGCAGGCCAGGAATTTCCCGTGACGGCCCCAGCGAATCACCATCGGGCGGCCGCACTTCTCGCAGACCTCATTGGTCGGCTCCTCCAACCGCTTCAGATCGGTCATCTCGCGCTCGGCGCGCTCCAAGTCCTGCTGGAATTTCTCGTAAAACTCGCGCATGGCCTCGCGCCAGTCGCGCTTGCCCTCTTCGATCTCGTCCAGCTCCTCTTCCATGCGCGCGGTGTAACCGACCTCGAAGATGTCGGGGAAATTTTCGACCAATAGCTCGCTGACCGCCATGCCGAGCTCGGTCGGATAGAGCCGGCCGCCGTGCTTGGTGACGTAGCCGCGCTCCTGGATGGTGGAAATGATGGTGGCGTAAGTGGAGGGCCGGCCCACACCATCGGCTTCCAGTTGCTTGACCAGGGTCGCCTCGGTGTAGCGCGGGGGCGGCTCGGTGAAGTGCTGCTCGGGGACCAGGCGGCGGAGCTTGAGCTTCTCGCCTTCCTTGACATCAGGGAGCTTGTGCTTGAGCTCCTCGTCTTCCTCGTCCGCCTGGTCCTTGCCTTCCTCGTAAATGGCCATGAAACCATCGAACTTGCGCACTGAGCCGGTGGCGCGGAACAGGTACTGGGCGCCGTCCTTGCCCTGCGCGGTCACTTCGATGGTTGTCTGATCGAACAGCGCGGGCGTCATCTGCGATGCGACGAACCGCAGCCAGATCAGCCGGTACAGCTTGAGCTCGTCCTCTTGCAGGTAGGGAGCGACCGCTTCGGGCGTGTAACGCAGCGACGTCGGGCGGATCGCTTCGTGAGCATCCTGCGCGTCCTTCTTGCTCCGGTAAACATTGGGAGTATCGGGCAGGTATTCACGCCCGAATTTCTCAGCGATGAAGCTGCGCACCTGCTGGATAGCTTCCTGGGAGACGCGCGTGGAGTCCGTGCGCATGTAAGTGATCAGACCGACGGGGCCCTCCTCGCCTAAATCCACGCCTTCGTAGAGCCTTTGCGCCAGCAGCATGGTGCGCTTGACGCTGAAGCGCAGCTTGCGCGCGGCCTCCTGTTGCAGGGTCGAGGTGATGAAGGGCGGCGGCGGCTGCCGTTTCTTCTCCCGGCGCTGGACCGAGGAGACGGTGAAGGTGGCCCCCTCCAGTTGCTGCTGGATTTGCCTGGCCGTGGCCTCGTCGGGAATCTCGACGTTTTCCTGGTTGCGCTTGAGAAGGCGGGCATCGAAGACCGGCGGTTTGCGCGCCTGCAAGTGCGCGTCAATGGTCCAGTACTCGCGCTTCTGGAAATTGCGGATCTCGCGCTCGCGCTCCACGATCAGGCGCAGCGCGACGGTCTGCACGCGTCCGGCGGAAAGTCCGCGGCGAACCTTGTCCCACAGCAGCGGGGAAACCTTGTAACCTACCAGGCGGTCCAGGATGCGGCGCGCCTGTTGCGCCTCGACCAGCCTCAGGTCCACCTGGCCCGGGTTCTCGAACGCCTTGCGCACGGCATTGGCCGTGATCTCGTGGAACATCACGCGGTGGATGGGCGGCCCGCCGTTGCGCTTGCTTTCCAGCTCTTGCTGGAGGTGGTAGCAGATGGCCTCGCCCTCGCGGTCAGGGTCGGCCGCCAGGTAAATGCGGTCCGCCTTTTTGGCCGCCTGCTTGATTTCCTGGAGCAGCTTCTGCTTGCCTTCGATGAGAACGTAAGTCGGCTTGAAGTCGTGTTCGATGTCCACGGCCAGCTCGTTCTTGGGCAAGTCCTTGATGTGGCCCAGGGATGCCTTGACCACGAAACCCTTGCCCAGGTACTTGCCGATGGTGCGAGCCTTGGCCGGAGACTCGACAATGACCAGAGATTTCGCCATAGGACGAAACAGCGAAAAAGAAGCCGGCTTACACCGGCGCCGGCCCAGCGGGATGCGTCACGAGGACCGGGACTCTCCCCACACTTTAACAAAATTCTTGCCGGGCAGTTGCCGGACCAGCCCCGCCATCTCCAGCTCGAAGAGCGCCGCGATGATCTCCGAAGAACTCATTCCGTCGCAACCCTCGAGCAACTCGTCCAGATGGGTGGGCGCGTCCACGCGCAGGCACGCGAGCAACCGCCGGCACGCCTCGTTCAAAGCGTATGCCTCGCCGCCGCTGCCAGCGCCGCCCTCCTGCCCGGCCTGCGCGAACAACCGGTCGCCGGCTTCCAGCGCTAGCCGCCGCCGGTCCTCCGCCGGCAGCTCCACGATCACGTCGTTGTGGTCCTGCACCAGCTTGGCGCCCTGCTTGATGAGCAAATTGGGTCCCCAGCTCATCCGAGAAGTGATGTTGCCGGGCACCGCAAAGACCTCGCGCCCCTGATCGAGCGCCAAGCGAGCCGTGATGGCGCTGCCGCTGTATTGCGCCCCTTCGACCACGAGCACGCCCACGCTCAGCCCGCTGATGATCCGGTTGCGAATGGGAAAGTTCTGCGGGTAGGCCGGCGTGCCCATGGGGAACTCCGACAGCAGCAGGCCCTGTTCGGCGATCTGCTCGGCCAGGCGCCGGTTTTCGCTCGGGTAGACGATGTCCAGGCCGCAGCCCAGCACCGCCACGGTCGGCGCTCCCGCGGCCAAGGCCGCCTTGTGTGCGGCCGTGTCTATCCCGCGGGCCATGCCGCTGACGATCACCAACCCGGCGCGCGCCAGATCCCCGGCCAGCCGTTCGGTGGCGGCCAGCCCGTAAGCGGTGGCCCTCCGCGTCCCCACCACGGCCAGCATCAGCGACCCGAGCAGCTCCACCCGCCCGCGCGCGAACAACACCACGGGGGGATCGTAGATCTCGCGCAACCGCGGCGGGTATCGCTCGTCGGCCAGCGTCACCGCCACCCCGCCCGCAGCCCGCAGCTTTTCCTGCTGCACCACGGCATCCTCGAACGCGCAGCCGCTGATCAGGCTTTGTGCTACGCTGCCGCTCAAACCCAACGCTTCCAGTTCGCTGCGCGAGGCCCGGAAGACAGCTTGCGGCGAGCGGAAGTGCTCGATGAGCCGCACCATCCATCGCGTCCCCAAGCCCGGCGTCATGCGGAGCGCCAGCCAATACAACTCCTCTTCGCCGCTCGTGCGGTAGCTCGGCGTCGCCATCGGATCGCCCTCGCCTTTAATGGTTGGTGCGCCCGAAGGCGCGGGAGTCTCACCGATTGGTCCAGCAGCCGCCATGCCGAGGCCGCGGCGGCGCGACTACGGCCATCGTCCTATCTGCGACCACGGCGTCGCGGCCATGCGCGTGGTAGGAGATGCCCGCGCGAGGGCCCGACTTCGCAGGCGGATCGAGCAGCCTCACCCCGCACCGCGGCTACGGCGACGGGGCCCAACCGGGCATGGCATACGCGTAAAACACGGTCACCAGCCCGATCAGGGAGGCCAGTAGGATGCTGTGGCGTAGCGTGAAGCGGAACAGCCTGCCCTCTTCCGCGCGCGGCATGGAAGTGGCCGCTGCGGCCACGGCAATGCTTTGCAGGCTGATCATCTTGCCCATGACGCCGCCGGCCGAATTCGACGCCGCCATGAGCACGGGATTGAAGCCCAGCCGGCCGGCGGTGATGACTTGCAAGTTGCCAAACAGCGCGTTGGCCGAGGTGTCCGAGCCGGTCAGGAACACGCCCAGCCAGCCCAGCATCGCGCTGAAAAAGGGAAACAGCGCGCCGGTCGCGGCGAAGGCCAGTCCCAGCGTCGCCGTCGCGCCCGAGTAGTTCATCAAGAAGGCGAGACCCAGCACGGCAGCAATCGTGAGCTCGGGCAGGGCGAGCTGCCTACAAGTAGCCCAGAAGATTCGTGCGAAATCGCGCGGGCGGACTCGCAACAGCGAAGCCGAAAGCAGCGCGGCTAACAGGCAGGCGGTCCCCGAAGCCGCCAGCCAGTTGAAGTTGTACATGGCCGGATAAGGCGAGGGCCGCCGCGTCACCGGGGGCACGCGCTCCACCATCAAATGCAGCCCGGGCCAGCCAAATTCGACGCGGTAGGAGTTCAAGAAACTCCGGACCGGCTGCCATCCCCACAG
Source organism: Bryobacteraceae bacterium (assembly GCA_049969115.1). GTDB lineage: Bacteria > Acidobacteriota > Terriglobia > Bryobacterales > Bryobacteraceae > DTHT01. Next base: position 10,882 of record JBMFPL010000018.1, read on the forward strand.
CAGAACCAGAATCACCAGCAAGGCGTAGGGCGCCCAGGCGAGCCACAGCTCGCGGCCGGTGTGCCGCCGGAGAGCGACCGTCTCGGGATCCGCTTCATCGAGCTGGAAGCTATCGCGAGGCTTCCAGAACACAAGCAGCAGGACTAGCGTTCCGATCGCCGCCAGCGAGCTCAGAATGTCGGTCAATTGCGGCCCGATCCGGTTGGAAGCGAACAACTGCATGCCCGCGAAGCTGGCGCCGCAGACGATTACGGCCGGCAGCACTGGCTTCAACACGCGCCAGCCTCCCATCACCACGATCAAATAGGCCGGGATGAGCAGCGAGATGGGCGCGCAGATGCGGCCCGTCGCGGCGCTCAACTTGTCCATCGGCAGGCCGGTCACCGTGGCCAGCGTCAGGATGGGCGTGCCGATCGAGCCAAACGCCACCGGCGCTGTATTGGCCAGCAGGCAGATTCCCGCTGCATAGAAGGGCGAAAAACCGAGGCCCGCCAGCATGGCTGCCGCCACCGCCACCGGCGTGCCGAATCCCGCCGCGCCCTCGATGAACGCGCCGAAAGCGAAAGCGATCAGCAGGGCCTGCACGCGCCGGTCAGCGGTAAGGCTGCCCACCGAGTCCTTGACGATTTCGAATTTTCCGGTCTCGACCGTGATCCGGTAAAGCAGAATGGCGCAGAAAACCACCCAGCCGATGGGGAATAGCCCGAAGGCTGCGCCGTAGCCGGTGGCTGCCAGCACCGCGCCCGGGGGCATCCGGTAAACGAGCAAGGCCACCGCCGCTGCCGCGCCCAAGCCACTGAGCGCCGCCAGCCACGCCGGCTTGCGCCTGGCACCCAGCAAGTACAACAGCACGAACACCGGCGCGGCCGCGGCCAGGGCCGAAACCCAGAGATGGCCGGCGATCGGTGTGTAGTTCTGTCTCCACATAGGTTGCTGCCATTGTTAACCAAGCGCGCGGCCAGGTGTCAAGCAGAGGACACGGTGTCGCTGGTGACCACGCCCTGCCGCCCCGCCAAGCAATCCTGCGCAAGCTCGCGCAGCAGCAGGGCAATCTCTGGCGCTCGACCTGCGCAAGAATACCGCACACCGTGTGCCGTGTTATATTAGATGGCCCTTGGGGAGGGGTGAGGATCCGGGAAGGGAGATCCCCCATGAAACGTAAAGGATGGATCATCTGGGCTGCTCTTGCGGCGCATGCGGTCTGTGCGGCGGCGACCCTCCCCAAGGTGGAGGCCTCCGCACAGCCCGGCAACCGCGTCCTGGTGCGGGTTGAAGCGGCAAGGCTCGAGCCGGGCACGGTGATTGGCGTGGCTGGCAGGCCGGTAGCGGTAGTAGAGGGTTCGCAGGACTGGGTGACGGTCGAGGTCCCGCTGAAGTTCACCTTCGGTGGGCTGGCGGTGATCGAGGTCCGCAGCCCCGGGGGCGGCACGACCCGCTCGGTGGTCGAAGTAGAAGTGCCCGGCGCGCTGGTGCCGTGGCGCGCGGCCTCGCGCTTCCTGGAACAGGCGGCCTGGGGACCGAGCCCGCAGAGCGTTGTGCGCGTGCGCCAGCTCGGCTTCGAACGTTGGATTGAAGAACAGTTCCAGGCGCCCATGTCGGACTACCCGCCCGTGCCGGAGGACGACGCCAGCCAGTCGCTGGCGCCATTGCAACGGCGCTTCTTCTACAACGCGGTCAACGGCGAGGATCAGTTGCGCCAGCGCGTCGCTTTCGCCTTGCACCAAGTCTGGGTGGTTTCCGGCCTCAAGACGGGCCAGGCCCGCATGATGACGCCTTACCTGCGCCTGCTGCATAGTCTCGCCTTCGACAACTACTTCACCGTTATGAAAGAGATCACCTTGAACCCGACCATGGGCCGGTACCTGGACATGGTCAACAACGCCAAAGCCAATCCTGCGCGCGGCATCAGTCCCAACGAAAATTACGCGCGCGAGATCATGCAACTGTTCACCATCGGCACCGTGCGGCTGAACCCGGACGGCACGCCGGTTCTCGGCCCTGACGGTGAGCCCCTGCCCACCTACAGCCAGCGCACCATCGAAAACCTGGCGCGCGTATTCACGGGCTGGACTTACCCGCCCACGCCGGGCCGCCCGCCGGCTGCCACCAATCCCCCTTACTATGAAGGCCGCATGATGCCGGTGGAGAGCAACCACGACACCGGCGCCAAGGAGCTGTTCGAAGGGTGCGTAATTCCAGCCGGCCAGAGCGCGGAGAAAGACCTCGACGATGCCCTCCATTGCCTGTTCGAGCATCCCAACGTCGGGCCGTTCGTCGCCCAGCGCCTGATCCGCGCGCTGGTCACCAGTAACCCCAGCCCCGGCTACGTGTCCCGCGTCGCTTCGGTCTTCAACGACAATGCGCGGGGCGTGCGCGGCGACCTGAAGGCCGTAGTGAAGGCGATCCTGCTCGACCCGGAGGCCCGCCGGGGCGACGCCGGGCCCGATCCACCCGAGTTCGGGCACTTGCGCGAGCCGGCTCTTTACATCGCTGCGCTGCTGCGCGGTCTGGGCGCGTCAGTGGCCGAGCCGCATCCGCTGGCCGGTTGGTCTTCCTCCATGGGCCAGAATCTGTTCTTCGCTCCCTCGGTTTTCAACTACTATTCGCTGCTCCACCAGCCGGCTGAGCTGGGCGGGCTGTACGGTCCCGAGTTCGAAATTCTTACCCCGTCGGCGGCGCTCGTGCGGGCCAATTTCGGCGATGCGGTGGCTTTTTCGCGACTGGGGCCCGCGGTCAACGTGGATCTGACGCCGCTCATCGAGCTCGGCTTGGTGCACAAATGGTGGATCACCGAGGCTCTGAATCGCGCCCTGCTCGGCGGCCGCATGAGCGAGCCAATGCGCGACCGCATTCTGATCGCGCTGGATGCGATTGCCGACCCCGGCCTCCAGGCCCAGACGGCAACCTATCTGGTGGCTGCCTCGCCGCGCTACCAGGTGCAGGATTGACGGGAGGAACGCACGATGAACCGCAGGAGCTTCCTTCGAACCATCACGCTGGCGGCCGGCTGGCAGCGCTTCTCGCGCCTGCCGCTGCTGGCGCAGGGAGACGACTACCGCGCCCTGGTGTGCGTGTTCTTGTACGGCGGCAACGACTGCAACAACACCGTAGTGCCCTTGGATGCCGCGGCATTCCGTACTTACCAGTCGTCGCGCGGCACGCTGGCGCTGTCGCAGCAATCGCTGCTGCCCGTGGAAGCGCCCGGCGGCGCGGCCTACGGCCTGCACCCGAGGCTGACCGACGTCCAGCGTCTGTACCGCCAAGGGAAAGCAGCGATCGTGGCCAACGTCGGCGTGCTGGTGCGGCCCACCAGCCGCGATGAGTACCGCCGGCGCCTGGTGTCCTTGCCGGTCAACCTATTCTCGCACTCCGATCAGCAGTTGCAGTGGCAGTCCGCCGATCCCAGCGGCGGCTCGCGCAGCGGCTGGGGCGGGCGCACAGTGGACCAGGTCAAGGCCAGCGAGCTGGCCGCCGTCTCGCTGTCGGGCGTGGCTGCGTTCTTGAACAGCGAGCAGGTCAGGGCCACGCTGATCAACCCCGGCGCCCCCACGTCGCTGACCGGTTTCAGCAACACCCGTGAGCAACAGGCGCGGCTGCAAGCTTTCCTGGAAATCCTCGAGCTGGAAGATGGCAACCTCCTGGTTAGCGCCACGGGCCTCCGCGCGCGTGAGGGCATCCGCATCTCGCAGACCCTCACACGCATTCTCACCGGATCCAGTCCCTTCAAGACCGCTTTCCCCGCAACCACGCTGGGCCGGCAACTGGAGGCGATCGCGCGCCTGATCAACGCCCGCAGGGAACTGGCTGCTACCCGGCAGGTCTTCTTCGCTTCGCTCGGCGGCTGGGATCTTCACGTGAACTTGCTCGCATCTCACGATCCCCTGCTGGGCCAGCTCAATGCTGCCCTCGCGGCCTTCTACCAGGCCACTGAAGAAATGGGAGTGGCAGACCGCGTGACCGCGTTCACGGCCAGCGAATTCGGCCGCACGCTGAACCCCAACGCCAACGCGGGCTCCGATCACGGCTGGGGTGGCCACCACTTCGTCATCGGCGGCGCAGTCAAAGGCGGAACCCTGTACGGAAGCTTCCCGACCGTTGCGCCGAACAGTCCCGACGATGCTACGGGCCGCGGGGTGTGGATTCCCACGACCTCGCTCGAGCAGTACGGGGCTACCCTGGCCGCATGGTTCGGCGTGCCCGACGAGCGGCTGGAAAAGGTTTTTCCCAATGTCCGCAATTTCACCCCGAACAATTTGGGATTCCTGGTCTGAGATTGCAGCGCTCGCAACGCCAAAGCTTCACGGCCGCTGTCATCGCGGACCGGGGCTGCGCCATCGTCGCACTGAGCCTTGCCCCGCTCTGCGGCTGGACAGCCGGTGCGTGTCCAGCCGGCGACGGCTACCCGGACCGGCGCGCCCTTGCCCCGAAGGCCCGGCTGATTTCCCTCCCGGCCGGCATTGCCCGCCGAGGGACTTCGCCACCCACTTGCGCTACCGCGCTCGGCGGACCCTGGGCATTCGCGGCCGGCGCCATCGGTGATGGCATGCAAAGCCTTCTGCTAGCGATAATGGATGCAACGATGGGAGGCAGATAGTGGAGAATCACGCGGGCGTAGTTGATCTTTTCCGTACGGCGCTGGTCATCACGGGCTTCGTGCTCGGAATGATGCTCCTGGTCGAGTACCTGAACGTGCTCACTGCGGGCCGCTGGCAGGAATCGCTGGCCGGGCGAAGATGGGGCCAATACCTGCTCGGCGCGATCCTCGGCGCGACCCCGGGTTGCCTGGGAGCCTTTGTTGCCGTGACCCTTTACAGCCACGGCATTCTCACGCTGGGCGCGGTCGTGACCACCATGATCGCCTCCAGCGGCGACGAGGCCTTCGTGATGCTCGCGATCATACCCAAGCAGGCGCTCCTCCTCATGGGCATTCTGGCCGTGTTCGGTTTCCTGGTCGGGGCAGCCACGGATCTCGCCAGCGGCCGGCGCAGGACGGCAGTTCCCGCGAGCTGCTTCCAAGTGCATGCGGAACCCCGCTGCGAATGCTGGCCGAAAGGCAGGATTCTAGCCCAGTGGCAAGAGTGCTCCGCGGCGCGCGGCATCCTCGCCACCGTGCTGGCCCTGTTCCTGGGAGGCATCCTCACCAGGCAGTTGGGCGGGCATGAGTCCGGCTGGATCCGCGTCACGCTGGCGGCAGTCTCCAGCATGGGCCTCTTCATAACCCTCACCGTTCCCGACCACTTCCTCGAAGAGCATCTCTGGCGCCACGTCGCCCTCCAGCATGCGCCGCGGGTCTTCCTGTGGACCTTTCTCGCCCTGCTGGCCATGCACCTGATCACGAACGTGCTGCACCTGGAGAAGGCCATCCAGAGTGGTAAGTGGATCATGCTGTTGCTGGCCTGCCTGGTGGGCTTGATCCCCGAATCGGGCCCGCATCTGATTTTCGTGACGCTGTTCGCCAAAGGCCTGGTGCCGTTCAGCGTGCTGCTGGCCAGCTCCATCGTTCAGGATGGGCACGGGATGCTGCCCATGCTGGCGCACTCTGTGCGGGAGTTCTTCATCATCAAGGCCATCAATTTCGCGGCCGGCCTGGCGCTGGGGGCCGTGCTGCTGAGCCTCGGGCTGTGAGCGCCTCAAACACTGCCGCGAAATCGTTCACAATGAGAAACATGAGACCTCGTGCGTCCCGCACATACCTGGCAAGTTTGCTGCTGGCTGTCTTTCTGGGAGCAGTAGCCCGCGCCGACGAAGGTTTGTGGTTGTTCGAGGCCTTCCCCAAACAGCAGGTTGCGGCCAAATACGGCTTCCAGGTCACCGACGAGTTCCTGGAGCGGCTCCGGCTGGCTTCTCTGCGCGTCGGCGCATCCGGCTCCTTCGTCTCACCCGACGGTCTGATCTTCACCAACCACCACGTGGCCCTGGATTGCCTCCAGAAGATCAGCACCAAGGAGCACAACTACGTGGTGGACGGCTTCTGGGCGCCGGTCCTGGCCGATGAAAAACCCTGCCCCGATCTGGAAGCCAACCAGTTGGTGCGCATCCAGGACGTGACCGAGCGCATCAACGCCGCCGTCCGGCCGGGCGCGCCCGACGCCGAGGCATTGCGCCAGCGACTGGCCGAAATCGCCCGCATCGAAAAGGAGTGCGCCTCGGCCACCGGCAACCGCTGCGACGTGGTCAATCTCTACTCCGGGGGCCGCTATCACCTGTACGAGTACAAGAAATATACCGACCTGCGGATGGTCTTCGCTCCCGAATCCGACATCGGCTTTTTCGGCGGGGATCCCGATAACTTCACTTACCCGCGCTTCTGCCTGGACATAGCTTTCCTGCGCGCTTACGAAAACGGCAAACCGGCGCGCACTCCCCACTACCTTACTTTCAGCCGCGAGGGGGTCAAGGACGGCGAGCTGATTTTCGTTTCCGGCAATCCCGGAACGACGGGGCGGCTGATGACCGTGGCGCAACTGGTATTCATGCGGGATCACTATTACCCGCTCATTCACCGCCGGCTGGCCTCGCTCATCGAGGCGCTTCAGAAATACAGCGCGCAAAGCCCCGAACACGAGCGCGTGGCTCACGACAATCTTTTCTCGCAGCAGAACAGTTACAAGGCCTACACCGGATTTCTTGCCGGCCTGCGCAATCCCAAAATCATGGATCTGAAGCGGGCCGAGGAACGCAAGTTGCGCGCCGCGGTGGACGCCAGTCCCGATCTCCGCTCCCGCTTCGGCGGCGCCTGGGACGCAGTGGCCGCCGCCTACCAGAAGTTCCGCGATTACTACAAGGGTTACTGGCTGCTGGAGTTCAATCCCCAGCGCGGTTCCGACCTGCTGCGCATCGCGCGCGACGTCCTCAGGCTGGCTGAAGAACGGCAGAAACCCAACGACCAGCGCCTGCGCGAGTACCGCGACTCGGCGCTGCCCAGCCTCGAACAGCAACTGTACTCGCCCGCCCCCGTCACCGACTCCATGGAGATCGCGGTGCTGGCCAATTACTTCGCGTTCCTGCGCGCCGAGCTGGGCGAGACAGACGCCACCGTGAAGGCCATCTTGAACGGGCGAACGCCCCAGCAAGCCGCGCAGGATTACGTGAGCGCGAGCCGGCTCAAGGATATCGCCGAGCGCAAGCGACTGGCGGCGGACGCCGAAGCAGCCCGGCGCTCCGATGACGGCATGATCCGCCTGGCCCGCATCCTGGACGGCCCGGCGCGCCAGTTGCGCAAGCGCTTCGAGGACGAAGTCGAGGCCGTGCTCAATTCCAGCGCCGCCAAAATCGCCCAGGCTCGCTTCGCCATCTTCGGGCAACAAGCCTATCCCGACGCCACCTTCACCCTGCGGCTGACTTACGGCGCGGTCAGGGGCTACAAGGACGCCCGGGGCCGCTGGATCCCCTATGCCACGACCTTCGAAGGCCTCTACCAGCGCGCTACCGGCAAACCGCCTTACCGGCTGCCCAAACGCTGGATCGAAGCGCGCTCCCGGCTGAACCTGAAAACACCGTTCGACTTCGTCTCCACCGCCGACACGCACGGCGGCAATTCCGGCAGCCCCACCGTGAACACACGCGGCGAGATCGTAGGCATCCTCTTTGATGGCAACATCGAGAGCCTGCCCAACCG
>JBMFPL010000019.1:0-18270 GCA_049969115.1 Bryobacteraceae bacterium
GCCTCGGATACCAGACTGTCTTCCTGACCGATCCGCGACAAGCGATCGAAGTGGTCCGCCAGGATCCCGGCGGCTTCGATCTGGTGCTGATGGACATGGTGATGCCGGGCATGGGCGGCGCCCAGTGCCTGCGGGAGCTCAAAGCGCTGTGCCCGCGACTGCCTGTTCTGGTCACCACCGGTTACGCCGAGGAGGGCGCCATGGAAAGAATGCGCGCCGCGGGCGCTGCGGGCTTTCTCGCCAAGCCCTACACGCGCGATCAGTTAGCCGAGGCGCTGCGGCGAGCCTTGAGCGCTTGAGCCACGCGGCATTGCAATCGCAGGGCGTTTCCTCAAACCTGGCCGGCAAGGATGCTCCTAGCGAACGCCGAGAACCGGGAAAAACCAGACACGCGGGGAGGCGGGCAGCGCGCCGCTTGCCGGCTATGGACGTCACAGTGTGCCGCGCGCCAGGGTCCCCGAAGATCCCCGGACGTTTGACGGACGCGCCCCTAATGTGTCATGATTGCTCCCGGAGGTTGGGTCTCTCATGAGACGCGGATTATATCTGCTCACCACGCTGTTGCTCGTTTGCTTCACAGCAACCTACGCACAAGTCATCAGCGCTACCCTGAGCGGTACGGTGCGCGATCCTGCGGGGTCGGTGATCCCGAACGCTCAGCTCACCCTGACCAATCAAGCTACGGGGGTTACGCAGAAATCGGCTTCCAACGAGGCCGGCTTGTTCGTTTTCTCGAGCGTACTCCCGGGCACTTACAGCTTGGAGGTATCGGCCAGCGGGTTCCGCACGTACCAGGTCCGCGACATCACACTCACAGCCAACGAGCGGCGCTCGTTGGGCGACATCGTCCTTCAGGTCGGTCAGCTCACCGAACGCATCGAGGTGACCGCCGAGGTCACTCCCATTCAGACCGCCTCGAGCGAGCGGGCGGGGCTGATCAGCGGCGATCAGATTCTCAACCTGGCTGTCAAGGGCCGCGACTTTTTGGCCTTGCTTTCCACGCTGCCGGGCGTCATAGACACCAACCTGGCCTCGCGCGAGGTGGTGATGACCGGTAACGTGCTCTCCGGTCTGCACATCAACGGGGGCCGTTCCACCTCGATCATGTACGCGCTGGACGGCATTTCGGCCGTGGACACGGGGTCGAACTCGAGCGTGCAGAACGCGCCCAACATGGACGCCATCGGCGAAGTGAAGGTGCTGACGACCAACTACCAGGCCGAGTACGGCCGCAACAGCGCCGGCACCATCAATGTGATCATCAAAAGCGGCACGCGCGATTTCCACGGCAGCGCCTACTGGTATTACCGGCACGAATCGCTCAACGCCAACGGCTTCTTCCAGAACCGCACAGGCACGCCCAAGCCGATCTACCGCTTCAACAGCGGCGGCTATTCGATCGGCGGGCCGTTCTATATCCCGGGCAAGTTCAACACCAACCGCGACAAGCTCTTCTTCTTCTTCTCCCAGGAGTACGTTCGCCGGCGGTTGTATCCCGGCGTTCGCTTCGTGACCACGCCCACGGCGCTCCAGCGCGAGGGAAATTTCTCTGAGACGCGCGACCTGAACGGGGTCCTGATCCCGATTCGGGATCCGCTCACCGGCCAGCCCTTCCCGGGCAACATCGTTCCCAAGGCTCGGATCAACACCCTGGGCCAGGCCATCCTGAATTTTTACCCTCTGCCTAACTACACCGAAGCCGACCCGGCGCTGCGCTACGCGCGCAACTACCGCTCCAACGTCAGTGGCCGCAATCCGCGCCGGCAGGATGTCTACCGCGTGGACTATGTGATCACTCCCACGCTGACCATGTACGTGCGCGGCATCACGGATCACGACCACGAGTACTGGCCTTACGGTTCTTGGGTGACGGGCGACGTCAACTACGATCTGGTGGAGATCTTCCGCCCGCAACGCGGCCGCGGCGGCGTGCTCAACCTGACCAAGGTGTTCGGTCCCTTGACGGTAAATGAGTTCACCATGGGGGCCACAACACGCGGCCAGACCTTCAATCCGGTGGACAAGAGTAAGGTGGCGCGCAGCCGCATGGGGAACATCCCCCAGTGGTTCCCCGCTTCCAACGAATCGGGGGCCATCCCTAATGTGACCTTTGGCGGGGTGCCCAACTACATCAACTGTTCCCTGGGCAACATCCCCTACACCAACGAAAACCCTGTTTTCACCTTTGCCGACAACTTCAGCAGGGTGGTGGGACGTCACAACCTGAAGTTCGGCGTTTACGTCGAGCGCATGCGTAAGGACGAAGTGGGCAACCCCAACACGCGCGGGGCGTTCAGCTTCGGGCGAAACGTCAACAACCCCTTCGACGCCAACTACGCCTTCGCCAACGCCCTGCTCGGCAACTTCGAAAGCTACTCGGAGGGCACCTTCCGGCCTTACTCGCACTACCGCTACACCCAGGTGGAGTGGTACGGCCAGACCTCATGGAAGGCGACTCGCCGGCTCACCTTCGAAATCGGTGTGCGCTTCTACAACATGCCTTCGGCACATGACGAGCGCTTCGCCATCACCACCTTCGATCCCTCCCGCTACGATCTGAAGACCGTAGCCGCACTGATTTGGCCCGGCCGTGACGCCACCGGGCGCCGCGTAGGCGTGGACTTGCGGACGGGCCAGATTTACCCAGTGCCCTACATCGGTCTGTTCGTTCCCGGCTCCGGCAACACCGCCCCGGGCATGGTGGTGGGCGGCAAGGGATACAATCCCAAGCTGTTCGATGTCCCGCACGTGCTTGTCGGACCGCGGTTCGGTTTCGCCTGGGATCCCCGCGGCGACGGCAAGATGGCGGTGCGCGGCGGCTTCGGGATCTTCTATGACCGGCCGCAGGGCAACCTGTACTCGGGAACCAACGGCCAGCCGCCGGTGGCTTACACGCCCACACTGTACTTTGGCAACCTGGACACCTTCTTGCAATCGCAGGGCACTTACGGTCCCAGCAGCGTGAACGCGCCCCAGGTGGGCCGCCAGCCGCTGCCGCGCGTGATGAATTACAGCTTCAGCATCCAGCGCGATATAGGTTTCAACACGGTTGTCGACGCGGCCTACGTGGGGAGCCTCGGGCGCAACCTGCTCTACGTGCGCAACATCAACGCCATTCCCATGTACTCGCGCTTCGACCCGGCCAACCTGGACCGCACCACCAACAGCCCGCTGCCCGATAACTTCTTCCGGCCCTATCTGGGCATGAGTACCATTAACGTACGGGGTTTCGGCGCGACCCTGAACTACCACTCGCTCCAGGTGACCGCCAACCGGCGCATGTCACGGGGCATCCAGTTCGGGGTGTCCTATACTCTGTCGAAGACCTTGGGGGTGGGTGCGGGCGACTTCGACGGCGTCAGCCCGTACTTCTCCATGCGCCAGCGCAACTACGGGCTGCTCAGCTACGACGCCACCCACGTGCTAACCATCAACTACACGTGGGCGCTGCCCAACCCCGCGCCGGGCGTCAAGCCTGTCAGCCTCATTTTGGGCCACTGGGTGATCTCCGGCATCACATCCTTCCAGTCGGGTTTCCCGTTCACTCCTGGGTTCTCGACGACCGATGCCGTGGATCTTACCGGCTCCAACGAGGGCGCGCGCATCACTGTTCTGGGCGACCCGCGCTTGCCCAAGAGCGAGCGCACCTTCTACCGCAACTTCAAGACCGAGATGTTCGCCCGCACCCCGGCGCGCGACTTCGGCAACGCCGGGATCGGGTTGCTGCGCGGTCCAGGCATCAACAACTGGGACATCGCCGTTTCCAAGCGGGTCCTGGTAACGGGCGAGCAGCGCTATTTCCAATTCCGCGCCGAATTCTACAACGCGTGGAATCACACGCAGTTTTCGAGCATTGACAGCGGCGCTCGCTTCAACCCGCAGGGCCAGCAGATCAACGCCAACTTCGGCGCTTATAACGGCGCCCGCGATCCGCGCCGCATCCAGCTCTCCCTGCGGTTCATGTTCTGACGGGCGGGCATCCGCGGCCGCCAGATCAAGAGGTGGCCCCGAACCGCTCACGAGCTGACTGGCAGATGGCGGGCGAGACGGCCGGACCTCAGCGAACGCCGCTGACCCTGACGGCCACGCCGGCGGGAGCGGCGCTGATCTGGGCCAACTCACTCTGAGCGGCACGAATCAGGCTTTGCACCTGATCAGCGCCGCTCGCCATCACGATGATCAGTGCGCGGCTGCCCATCTGCCTCAGGTCCGACAGCACGACCTTCTCGTAACAGAGGTAGCACATACAGAAGTCGCCCATTTTCTTGTCGCGGAGCAGGGTGCAACCGCAACTCGAGGTGGCGCCTGGAGTGTCGCAACCGCAAGGAGAGGGGGGACAGGCCGTGTCACCCCCGGACTGCTTGAGCACGACGCCGCCCACGGCGCCCTCCGACGCGAGCAACTGGCCCAAAGCAGCAGCGGGACCTGGCCGGCGCCCCACCCCGCCGAGCGCATGGCTTCGAGGCTGGCCCAAGCCCCCATCCAGCATGGCTCCGACGACGTCCTCGACGGACAACGCGCGCCAGTCCGCCTTGCGGCCCTCGATCTCTATCTTAAAGAAAGCCGCCAGACCCTGTTCCCAACCACGAGCCTGATCCGGGGAAAACGAGCCCTGCCGGTACAGCACGAGGACCCTCAGCGGGGTTTCCGCACTGCCCCGGCCGCTGCCCGCGCGAGCGAGCGGCGCCTCGCGAACCGGTGCTTGCGCTAAAGCGGCGGCACAAAGCAACGAACCTGCTATCCAACGCATAGCGTACATTTCCCTGAAACGTCTCCTTTCCTTGGTCCTCGGCGATAGTGCCTGCGGGGGAGGCCATCAGCCCGGCAACGTGCCCGCCGATGCCACGCCGACGGCCCCTCTCCGAGTTGGATGCGAAACTCGCTCTCCGGTTGCCGCCCAGATGTAAGGTCCCCTGGTGCATGAGCCTTTGCCGCGCTTCGGGTGGCGCCATCGCATACCACCGCGCGTGTGCCTGGCTTCCGGGGTCGAGGCAAACAGTACCAGCACCCCGGCCCCCGCGAAAGCTGCGTAGAAATTCCGCGGGGGAGACCGCTTCGCGCCGGTCTCCCCGCTTGCAGTCAGAAGCTCATGCGCAATCCGAGGCGGAATTCGCGCGAGCGGCCCATGACGTCAGTCGACTGGGTCGAGTAAATCCGCCCGAAGGTGGCGCTGTTGACGCTACTGGTCGGGTTGCTGAAGTGCGGCGTGTTGCTGATGTTGAAGGACTCCGCCCGGAACTCCAGCTTCCAGTTCTCCTTCAGCCGGAAAGTCCGGAACAGGCTCAGGTCCGCGTTGACGACGCCCGGCCCGCGCATCGTGTTGCGCCCCACGGTGCCGAAGCGCACTTCGGTGACGGGAGCGAAGGCCGTGATGTCGAACCAGGTGCCATCGTCGCCAACCTTACCCAGCTTGGCGACTTTGGCCTTGACTTGATCGGGTGTCTGGCTGTTGCCGGGCATGTTCAGCGAGGCGCCGGAGGCGCTGAGCGTGTACGGCCTCCCCTGATAAGCGCTGAAAATTCCGTTGATCTGCCAGCCGCCCAGCAGGGTTTTGGCCAGTCCGGTCGTAGCCCACTTGCCCTCCGCGCCGAAAGGCAGCTCGTACACGTAGCCGATCTGGAAGATGTGCGGGATGTCGTGCGAAGCCAGAGCGCGGTTGCGCTTGAAGACCATCGCCGCGTTCCAGGTGAACGTGGTCCAATCGCCGTAGTTGGCCATGTCAATGGCCTTGGAGAAGGTGTAAGCGCCCTTGAGGAACAACCCGCGCACCACTCGGCGGTCCAGGGCCACTTGCAGGGAATGGTAAATGCTGTGCGTGCGCCCGTCGAACTCGCGGGTCGCGGCGGTCCGCCGGAATTTCGGGTACAGCGGTCGCCCGTTGTTGCCCGAACCGGGGATTTGCGAAGCGTTGATGTCCAGGAACGCGAAGCCGTTGACCTGCGCGGTGCCAACGTAGCCGACCGAGGTTACGATCTGGCCGGGCAGCTCGCGCTGAATAATGAAGTTCCAGGACTGGATGTAGCCGCGCGTGAGCGTCTTGTAAGCCACCGGGTAGCCCATCTCGGCCGCGGGCGGCAGCGGGATGCGCCCCTTGCTGATGTCAGGCCCGGGGATTTCGAGGATGCCGACTTGCGGCCCCAGAGGTCTGTGCGGGACGCCCGCGGCTACGTAGCTGGGATCGGTGGTGACAGGCTGATAAGCATTGACGCCCGAGAACGTGGCGACGATGTTGAGCGGGTACCAGCCGCGCAGCGCTTGCGCGCCCCAGGGCTTGGGGTCGTACGTAATCCCGTAGCCACTGCGGATCACGGTGGACTTGGTCAGCAGGTAGGCAAAGCCCACGCGCGGAGCGAACAGCTTCTTGCTGTAGCCGACGCCCACGTCGCGCGGGATGCCGCCGCGCCCGCCGATGAGAACCTCGTTGGTCTCGGGATCATAGGACTCGATCCCCATGCCCGCCGCGCGCGTGCGCGTGGGGTACAACTCCCAGCGCAGGCCGAGGTTGAGCGTCAGCTTGGGAGTGACGCGCCAGCGGTCGCGCAGGTAAAGCGCGTACTGGTTTTCAAAGCTGGTCATCTTGATGTACTGCGGGCTCTTGGCGGTGGAAGAGGGCACGCCGAGCAGGAAGGCGGCCACGGCGTTCCACTCTCTCTCAAAGGAGGGCGTGGACCCCTGGAAGCCCACGGTCGAGCGCAAGGCAGACGGGTTCAGCGCCGTGATGGCCGATCCAAACCCGATCACGCCGCGCGGGCCGCCGCCCAGCTCGGGCTGCCAGTGGTTCATCAAGTGGTGCATGTAATCCACGCCGAAGCGAACCTCGTGGACGCCCTTCATCCAAGTGGCGTTGCCGTTGAAGGTGACCGACTGGTCGTTGCGCCACAGCGGGTTCCAAGTCTCGGTGTAACCTAGCGAGGTGTAGCCGGAGATGTCGAACCTCGGCATGCCGCCCTCGCGCCAGTCCGGCCCGTTGGTGCCCGGAATGCCGAGCACCTCCAGTCCGAATTTGGTTTGCAGATCGGGTTGCTGCACGTTCTGGCCGAAGCGGGTCCAGCCGAGCACCCCGTCCACCAGGAAGGTGGGAGAGACCGTGTACGTCTGCCCGATCGCGGCCACTTGCACCAGTGTGTGCCCCCGGCCCAGACCGCCATCGGACAGCGGCGGGCCGCCGGCCTTGCCCAAACTAGCGTCGGCGGTCACCAGCGCATTCATGATGCTGTACTTGTACCAGAGCTGGTGCCGGTCACGCCGGTTCCAGTTGATCTTGATGTCCCCGTTGTTGCGGTTGAGCCGCTGCGTGCCGGAGTTGAAGAAGTTGTTCAGGTCGCCTGGCTGGTTGGGCATGGGCACTAGGTCCAGCAGCTTCTTGGTGGCCGCATTGATCCGGTTGGGCGGAATCACGTTGATGCGCCCGTTGTAGGAGAACACCGCGCGGCCGGCGCCGTCGAGGTTACCCGTGTAGGGATCGAAGATCATCCCCTCGCGCAGTTGCGTGAAACCGCCCTCGGTGGTGGGCACCATGATGGGTCTGCCCGCAGCATCAAAAATCGGCGCGCCCAGCTTGCGGCTAAAATCACCCTGTCGGTAATCCGTCGGAAACACCGAAAGCAGCAGCGAGCGGCCCACGCGCTCGAACACGCCTTCCCAGTCGCCAAAGAAGAACCACTGGTTCTTCTTAATGGGACCGCCCAGGCTCCCGCCCACGATGTTGCGGATGTTCTTGGGCTTCTTGGTCACGCCCACGCGCCTTTCATCCCACAGGAAGGCGCGCATGGCATTGTCCTGGTGCATGCCGAAAAGGCTGCCGTGGAACTCGTTGGTGCCTGATTTAGTCACCACCGTGACGGCGGCGCCGCCGGTCATGCCCTGCTCGGCCTCAAAGCTGTTGGTCGAGATGTTCACTTCCTGGATGCTCTCCACGGGCGGCACGTACACCACGTGGTGAGGCATGGTGACCAGAATGTTCGCGGCGCCGTCCAGGCGCGTGTTGTTCGCCCCGCGTTCCTGGCCGTTGATGTTAGTGGTAAGGGCGCGCCCGGGAGTGTCAATCACCGCGTTCTGGAAGCGCGCCGGCGTGGCGCCGGGCACCAGGTTCACCAGCATCTGGTAGTTGCGATAGGCGGCGAGCGGCAGGTTCACCAGCGCCCTGGGCTCCAGGTTGACGCTTACGTCGGTCTTAGTGGTCTGGAGCAATGCGGCGGTGGCCTCCACCGTGATGGACTCGGTGATCGCCCCGACCTCCAAGGTCACGTCCACGCGCGTGACGGTGTTGGTGAGCACGCTCACCCCGCGCCGCGTGAACGGCTTGAAGCCGCTGGCGTTCACCGTGACGTCATAGTTGCCTTGCAAGAGGTTCGGGATGGAAAAATAACCGGTTTCATCTGTCGTGACCTGGCGCGAAAGCCCGGTCGCCGTATTCACCGCGGTCACCGTGGCTTTGGGAATGGCGGCGCCGGTGGGATCGTTGACCGTCCCGGCCAGGGTGCCGTAGAGCACCTGGGCCAGGGCAGGCAGCGAACCACAGGCCATAAGCAGGAGCACAAGACGAGCGGGTACGAAAATGGGCTTGGTTCTCGCCACGACCAACCTCCTGTAGCGAGAATAACTCGCGCGGAGCGCGAGGTCAAGAATTTGTTGATCGAGCCCGAGCGGCTATTTTTTGATCAGCCACACTTCGGAGACCTGGCAGCCGCGCCCGTTGCCGCCCAAACCCGGTTCCTGCCGCCAGACCAACCACAACTCCCCGTCCGCGGTGGCCTCCGGCGGAATGTCGAACTCCAGCGGGCGGAAGGGAAACGGCTTTTCGATGAGCGGGTGGACCTCATACTTGTCGTCGGCCATCAAGCTGATGCGCCGCTTGATCGCATCGCCGCCGTAAACGACGCGTACGCGGTAGCGCGCCGCCGGGTCCAGGCCGGTGTAATGCATGCGCAGCGCGTTGTCGAAAAGGGCCTCGGCGTGATCGCGCCAGGAGGTGCGCAGCGACGCGCGCGGCACGAACCCCACCAGCGCGGAGCGTCGGAAGTCGGGATCCTCGTCAAAGCCGGGGCCCCGCACCAGGTGCGGCTGGAAGGCAAGGTTGCCGAGATCGTCGTAAAAACCGCCCGGCCCCGGGTCCGTCCAGTTGACGATATGCTGGATGGCTTGCAACCGTTCGGCTTCGCTACCCAGTTTCCGGATTTCCGCGAACCGTTCTTTGAGCCAGGGCCGATTGTTTAGCGGCGCGTCAATGGAATCCAAGTTGGCACCGCGCTCCACCGCGATAGCTTGGTAACGCGGCACGCTCAACTGCATACGCACACTCTGGAAAAGCGCCTCGGCCAGCTCGAACACCCGGGCGCGCCACAGCCAGTGCGGACCAGGCCGCTCGGCGCGGTCCAGTATGCGCTCGGCCTCGGCCATCGCCTCCAGGGAACCGCGGCGCGACGCTTCGCGCAGCACGGCCATCGCCCTCTCTTCCAGCGCCGTTTCGTGAATGAGACGGCTGCGCAGGCAAGCATCGTAGTAGGCGCGGTAAAGCGCCATCTGCAGGCGCCAGTTGGCTAGCTCCTGAGGCGTGGCCGCCTGCTCGATCGCGCGGAACTGCGCCAACGTGGTCTCGATGCCTTTGTTGGTGGCCAGCGGCCCTTGCCAGTTGCGCTCCAGCGCGAGCAATCCCTGTGCGAAAGCATCCTCCCACCGCTCCCCAATGAAGTAGCGGGCGTATTCCCGCAGGATAGCGATGACGTCGGCGTCCGGGTCCCAGCCAAGAGCGCTCCAAATGATCTTGTTGACGTCGTCGTTGCAGCCTTCCGAATAAGTGATGAAACCGTCGGTGTAAGGCCGGGCCAGGCGGAAAATGCGAGCATGCCCCAGGGGGCGGGGGTTGATCACTTCCCGGCCTTCGGTCAGAGCGAAGGCAGCGTCCCAATCAGGCACGGGGTACTGGCAGTGGCGGCTGTGGGTGATGTCGGGGTAATCGCGGATGGGGTAACGTTTGGGCACGCGCGCGCGCAGCTCGGCAAGACTGATGCGGATCTGCGGACCCGCTGCAATGCCCGTCAGCCAGGCCGGCTCGGTTTTCAGGATGGCGAAGAATTCCTCAAGCCATGCCCGGTCGAAGCTCTGGGGCGAGACCCACATCCCGGCCCGCGGGTGGTGTTTGCGCAGGTTGGCCGCCTGCTTTTCCAGCAGGGCCATGAGGTACTTGGGCTGCGTGTGGCCGGGATCGCCTCCAGGCACGAAGACATGGTCAATGCGCGGCAACTGCCGGAAGACCTCGCTCCACTCCTTCAGCGCGAACTCGACCGTGGCGGGGTCCGAGTAATCCTTATCGAGCGCCGGGTACCAGATCCACACGTCCAAGCCGTACTCGTTGGCCAGCCGCGACATTTCGATCATCATGGGCATTGGAGGCAGCGGGAAGTGCGGGCTGTCGGCGGCGTCGTCGGAACGGGGCGGGATGAGCTCGATGGCGTTAGTGCCGAATACGGCCAGATCCCGGATATACTGCTCCCACATCGCCACGGTCCAGCCGTCGTAGGAATTGGTCTTGGGGCGGTAGCCCAATTGGTGGCCGCGCAGCTTGATGGCGGGAGCGGTGGACACGCGCAACGGCCCGTCCAGCGTCACCGCCCCTTTCTTCATGCGCAGCGAGCGGAGCAGGCCGCCCACGCCGAAAAGCACACCTCGGGAATCGTTGCCAACCACCCACACCGAGGGCGCACCCGAGACCT
This sequence comes from Bryobacteraceae bacterium, assembly GCA_049969115.1. Taxonomy (GTDB): domain Bacteria; phylum Acidobacteriota; class Terriglobia; order Bryobacterales; family Bryobacteraceae; genus DTHT01. Next base: position 10,713 of record JBMFPL010000019.1, read on the forward strand.
GCCCGGTCCAGAGCCGGTAACCCTCGACGCCGGTTGACGCCGCCGGTTCGTTCTCGTAGCGCCCGCGGAACTCTGGTAGCGAGGAAGCCGGGGTCACTACGATCACCGGCTGCGAGCCGGAGGGCCAGCGCGGTGCCACCGGCCATCGAATGCCGGTACGTTTTTCCACTTCCTCGACCAACATGGTCACCGCCTTCTGCTCGGGATCGGCGAGCCTGGCGGGAGTGACGACCACGGCCTGGTTCAGGTTCAACGCTGCCAGCAGCAGAGCAATCATGGCCCACCTCAGGCAGAATATTTCGCCGCCAGCTCGCGCAGACGCGCAAGCAAGCGAGGCAGGGCGGTCTCCGGCGGCTCCTTGGCCTCGTATTCCAGCGCCAGGTAGCCCCGGTAGCCGGCGCGGGCGAACATGGAAAAGATGCGATCCCAGTCGGACTCCACCACTCGCCCGGCGTCGTCGCGCATCTGGCTTTTGAGCTGTGCGTTGACCGCGTAGGGCAGGCACATTTCGATCTGCCGGTAGACATCCTTGTTGAAGTTCCCCGTATCGAGGTTGATGCCCACCCAGGGCGAATTCACCTGCTTGACGATCTTGACGATGGTTTCAGCGCGCTCGGTGATGCCGCCGTGGTTCTCCAGCCCCAGAATGACGCCCTTGCGCGCCGCGTACTCGGCGGCTTGCGCGAGCGCCTCGGCCACCCAGCCCGCCGCTTCATCCTGGGTGGCGCCGGCAGGCACCCGGCCGCCGAACACGCGGATGTGCCCCGCGCCGAGCAGGGCGGCCACGTCCACCCATCTGCGGATTTCCTCGACCTCCTTGCGGCGCTCATCCGCGGCGGGCCGCGTCATCTCCGTGCGGATCGAAATGCTGTAGATCTCGACTGCATCGCGGTAGGCCAGGCGCTTCAACTCCAGCAGCCAGGCTTCGGTGAGGGACTGTGGGAACCAGTACGCGGTGAGGTCCAGCCCGTCCAGCCGGTGCTCGACCGCATACCGGACCAGGCCCTGGTAGGTCATGGCCCCGGCACTGAGCGCCTCGCGGAAGGTGTAGGCGCACAAGGCTGGTCGCAGGCGAGGCTTGCCCGGCGTGTTCTGCGCGAAGGCAAGCGAGGCAGCCGAAGCAGGTATCAGGCGGAGCAGGTTTCGTCTGGTCATAATTCTCCCCGGTGAACCCCGATTATAGTCCGGCGTGCAGGCGAGCCGGGACAGCCGGACCTGTGGTATGCTAGCAGACGGAAAGACGGAGAGAGAGGAAGAGAGGCAAGGAGTACCTACCCGAGGATGGCCCTGGCGACAGAAACCAAAAAGGATATCATTACTCAGTATCGCCGCCATCGCAGCGATACCGGTTCACCCGAGGTGCAAGTGGCGATCCTGAGCCGACGCATCGCGGATCTGACCGAGCATCTGAAAACGCATCGTAAGGATCACCACTCCCGTCGGGGTCTGATCATGATGGTTGCCCAGCGCCGGCGGCTTCTGAACTACCTGAGACGATGCAGCCCGGAACGCTATCAGAAGCTCATCCAGCAGTTGGGCCTTCGCCGCTAGAGCCGTACTCGACCAAATCGCGAACGACCGCAGCCCCCGCACTCGCGGCCAGCGGGCGAAGCCGCCTGGCGGGGCGGGCGGTGGCTCGCCCGAACAGCTCCACCGACTCCAATCTCTGCTCCGGGCATAAAACCATGTGCCTGGAAATCGAGCCGGTCAGCCGACCGGGGTTGGAGGTTTTCCCCTATGCCCATCGAAAGCTGTGAAATTGATCTGGGGACGAGCAAGATCGTTTTGGAAACCGGCCGTGTGGCCCGCCAGGCCAACGGCTCCGTGTTGGTTCGCAGCGGCGATAGCGTCGTGCTGGTCAGCGCCTGCGCTTCGCCCGAACCCAAGCAAGGCGCGAGCTTTTTCCCGCTCACGGTAGACTACCGCGAGTACACCTACGCCGCAGGGAAAATCCCCGGCGGCTTCATCAAACGCGAGGGGCGCCCCTCGGAAAAGGAAATCCTCACCAGCCGCCTGATTGACCGTCCCATCCGGCCCCTGTTCCCCGAGGGCTACAACAACGAAGTCCAGATCATCGGCATGGTGCTTTCGGCCGACCCCAAGCGCGATCCCGACACCTTGGCCATCGTGGGCGCCGCGGCGGCGCTAGCCATCTCCGACATCCCCTTCTGCGAGGTGCTCGGCGCGGTCCGCGTGGCGCTGGTGGATGGCAACCTGATCGCCAACCCGCTTTACGAGGAGTCCAAGGACGCCAAACTGAACATCGTGGTCGCCGGCACCGAGGAAGGCATCGTGATGGTGGAAGCCGGCGGGCAGGCGGCCAGCGAGGAAGAAGTCCTGAAAGCCATCGAGTTCGGCCACCAGTGCTGCCGGAAGATCATCGCCGGCATCCGGAATCTGGTGGCGCGCGCAGGCAAACCCAAGAAGCCGTTCACGCCGCCGCCCTTCAATCAGGAGCTGTACGAGCAGCTCAGCGCCCGTTACCGCGCAGAGCTCACCGAAGCCATGGACACCGCCAAGTACGGCAAGCTGGAGAGCTACGCGCGGGTGGAGGCGCTGCGCAAGCAGGCGGTCGAGGAAGCTCCGGACGAGCTCAAAGAGGAGACCGGGCGGCTGTTCGATCGCCTCAAGGAGCGTATCTTCCGCGACCAGGTGCTCATCGAGCGCCGGCGACCGGACAACCGCGCCTTCGACGAGATCCGCAAGATTGACATCGAAGTGGGCGTGTTGCCGCGCGTGCACGGTTCGGCCCTGTTCACACGGGGCGAAACGCAGGCGCTGGTCACAGTCACCCTGGGGACCAAGGAAGACCAGCAAAAGCTGGAGCTGCTCGATCCCTCGGAGACCTATAAGCGCTTCATGGTCCACTACAATTTCCCGCCCTTCAGCGTGGGCGAGGTGGCCTTCCTGCGCGGCCCCAGCCGGCGCGAAATCGGCCACGGGGCGCTGGCCGAGCGCGCCCTGAGCGCGGTGATCCCCGACGAAAGCGTCTTCCCCTACACGCTGCGCGTGGTCAGCGACATCCTGGAATCCAACGGCTCCAGCTCGATGGCCACGGTCTGCGGCGCTAGCCTGGCCCTCATGGACGCCGGTGTCCCCACCGTCGCCGCGGTGGCCGGCGTAGCTATGGGACTGGTCAAGGAAGGCGACCGCTACGCCATCCTGACCGACATCGCCGGCGCCGAAGATCACTGCGGCGACATGGACTTCAAGGTGGCGGGCACCATGGAAGGCATTACCGCCTTGCAAATGGACATCAAGATTCCCAACATCAGCCTGGACCTGATGCGGGAAGCCCTCGATCAGGCCCGGCGGGCCCGCCTCCAGATCCTCATGAAGATGCAGTCCGTGCTGGCCGCGCCGCGCTCCGCCCTGTCGCCTTACGCGCCGCGCATCTTCACCATGACCATCCCCCAGGAGAAGATCCGCGAGGTGATCGGTCCAGGCGGCAAGGTAATCCGCGGCATCATTGACCAAACTGGCGTCAAGATTGACGTCGAGGACGACGGTACGGTCAACATCTACTCGGCCGACGAGGCCGCCGCCGAAAAGGCGCGCCAGATGGTGGCCGAGATCGCAGCCGTGGCCGAAGTGGGCAAGACCTATCTGGGCAAGGTCGTGCGGCTGGTGGATTTCGGCGCGTTCGTCGAGATCTTCCCCGGCACCGACGGGCTGCTGCACATCAGCGAGATCTCCGAGAACCGCATCCGCAACGTGCGCGACGAGCTGCGCGAGGGCGATCAGATCCTGGTCAAGGTGCTCTCCATCGAGGGCAACAAGATCAGGCTGAGTCGCAAGGCGGTGCTCCGCGAGCAGCGCGAAAAGCTGCTCAAAGTGGGCAAGAACTGAAGCAGGCGCTCAGGCGCCCATGCCCGCCAGCACGCCGCGCATGTATGCGAACGACTTCGCCATCCCCAGGAAGGGATCGTTCGCCTCGATCTCGTACTCCAGGTTCACGCTACCCCGAAAGCCGATCTTGCGCAGCGCGCGGAAAATGCCGGCAATGGGTAGTACTCCTTCGCCCACCGGGCAGTCCGAACCGCGCTTGTGCGTATCGCGCAGGTCTTTGATGTGCACGTCGAGCACGCGCGAGCCGGCACGCAGGATGGACTCCACCGGGTCCTTGCCGGCGCGCGCCGTGTGTCCTACGTCAATGCAGAGGCCCACGCGCGGGTCCATGTTCTTGATCACTTCCAGCGCCGATTCCGGCGTGGGGAAATGCTTGTCCTCGGGCCCGTGATTGTGCACCGCCACCTTGATGTCGTACTGCTTCACGAAGCGCTCGATGCGGGGCAGGGTCTGGCGCGTGGGGCCGATGACCATCAGGGGCATGCCGCAGTCCCGCGCGTATTCGAAGTAAAAGCGGATGTCGTCGTCATCGTCCTTTTGCATGTAGACGGTGCCGCCGCCCACGATGGTCAGCCCGGCGCTTTCGAACTCCTGCCGCGCCGCAGCCCGCTCCGCCGGCGTGCTCTTGTAAGGCAGGTGAAACTCCTTGATGCATACGTAGCGCACGCCCAGCCGCTTGATGATGTCAATGGCCTGGGCGCGCGTGAACTTGCGCAGCGAGTAACTGGCCACCCCGAGCCGGAGTTCCCCGGCGGGGGACGCGCCGAGGCGCGCCGCCTCCAATGTGGCCACAGTGGCAGGTAGGAAGGCACGACGTGTCATCATGGCTTGGTCTCCGGAAAACAAACAGTGTACGCCCAGCGCGCCCCGCGGCGCTTCGAGTCGCTCACCGGTAACCACAACCGCCACTCCCGGCCTGACCCCGGTCGGGGCAGTGCCGCTGCGGGGCCCAGGCAGCGCCCCAGTTCGTGCGCCCACGCGTTCTCAATAAAGACGCCTCAGATAAGCCGCGATGCCGATCACCAGCAGGCCTGCCATCGCGGCGCTGGCTGCGCGCCGCCGCCGCTGCTCTTCGTCCGTGGAGACCAGGGCCACGCCCGCTGACACGAACACGTGCACGGCGAGCAAAAGCTTGATCAGCATCCAGATCCAGTAGTAGCGGCTGTGCCCTGCGCCGGGGCGCAAGCTGTACAGCCCGGAGACCGCGAGCCCCGCCACCGCGCTCCAAACCCACCATCGCAGCCTGGGCCTGGCGGGTGCCAGGACCTCGTCAGCCACGTACCTGGCGTAGAACATGCCGCCCACCAGCACGGCCGCCGAGGACACATGCACCCACCGCATCAGCACGCGCAGCAGTTCGCTCAACCCCTCAGCCATAATGAGAGCATAATCCATGATTCACGAGATCCTCGCCGTGGGGCCGCTGGCCTGCAATTGCTCGATTTTCGGCGACGAGGCCACGGGCCAGGCCATCGTGGTCGACCCTGGCGATGACCCCGAAGAAATCGAAGCGATTCTGGAGCGTCACAGGCTGCGTGTCACAGCAATTCTGCTCACGCACGCCCACATTGACCATATCGGAGCAGCCCACCATCTGCGCGCCCGCAGGGGCGCGCCCGTTTGCCTCCACCCGGACGATCTGGTCATCTACGAGCAGCTCGAGATGCAGGCGGCGTGGCTCGGGCTCGCCCCGCCGCCCCCCGTGGCCATTGACCGATGGCTGAGCGAGGCTGACCAACTCCACCTGGGCCCGGCCACTTTCCACGTGCTCCACACGCCAGGCCACACTCCGGGGAGCGTGTGCCTGTGGATCCCCGAGGAGAAGAAACTGGTGGCGGGCGACACCCTGTTCCGCGACTCCATCGGGCGCACCGATCTGCCGGGCGGCGACGGACGCCAGCTCCTGCGCTCGATCCGCGACAAGCTGCTCGTGTTACCCGATGACACCTTCGTGATTCCCGGCCATGGGCCGGCGACCACGTTGGGACGCGAGCGCGAGCGCAACTTCTTTCTGCAACACCTGTGATTGGGCTCAAGCGAGCGGGTAATCGTCCGAGTCGGTGCGGGCCGCATCCATAATCTCCGCCAGCCGGCGCGCCAGTGCGGGATGAGCGGAGGCCAGGTCGCGGGTTTTCCCGGGGTCGGCGGCGAGGTCGTACAGTTCGACGGGCTTGCCCGGCCCGCCGTGGCGGATGGCCTTCCACTGGCCGGAGCGCACCGCCTGCGAGGGCGCGCGCCCGCCCCGGTATTCCCAATAGAAGTACTCGGGCGGGCGCGGGCGCGGCTGGCACAGTAGGAGGGCAAGCGGCGAGATGCCATCTAGCCCGCCAGGCGCCGGCAGACCCGCGAGCTCGGCTGCCAGCGCCATGAAGTCCCAGAAAGCCCACGGTTCGTCACAGACGCGGCCCGCGGGCACGCGGCCCGGCCAGCGCGCGATCAGCGGCACGCGAATGCCGCCTTCGTAAAGCTGGCCTTTGCGCCCGCGGTAGCGCCCGGCGCTCCGGAAAAACGCCACCGAATGCCCGCGGATCTGGGCGGGCCCGTTGTCGCTGGAAAAAATCACCAGGGTGTTCTGCTCGATGCCCAGCTTACGCAACTGCTGGAGCAGCAGGCCGACATCGCGGTCCAGGAAGTGCACGGCCGCGGCGTAGCCCTTCTCCGGCTGCGGCTAGTCGCGCGCCGCGTAAGGCCCATAGTCGGGCACGGGGAAGCCGTCGCCAGTGTCACGCGCCAGTTCGCTGTCGGCGTGTGGCAGGGTGTAGGCCAGGTAGAGGAAGAAAGGCTGCTCGGCGGAGCGGGTCAGGAACTCGATTGCGCGCCGCGTGAACAGGTCCTGGACGAAATGTTTGCGCCGGGTCCCCTGGTTGCCCGAGACAATCACCTCGCCCTCGTTCTCCCACAGGTGCCGCGGGTAGTACTCCAACGCGTGATCCTGGTTGAGGAAACCGTAGAATTCATCGAAGCCCTGTCGCGTGGGCATCCCGTGAGTGCCCGCCTCGCCCAGGCCCCACTTGCCGATCAGCGCCGTGCGGTAGCCCGCCTGTTTGAGCAGTTCAGCTACGGTGAAATCGTCCGGCCGCAGGCTGACGCGCTCGCCGCGCCGATTATGGTTCTCCCGGATGCGCGCGTGCCCGGTGTGCAGGCCGGTCATCAGGCAGCAGCGCGAGGGCGCGCACACGGGCGAACCTGCGTAGCCGAAGGTGAACAGCGTCCCCTCGGCGGCCATCCGGTCCAGGTTGGGGGTGGCGATAAGCTTCTGCCCGTAGCAGCCCACGTCGCCGATGCCCAGATCGTCGGCCAGGATGAAAAGGATGTTTGGGCGCGAGGGCGCGGCCGGAGCGGCCCCGGCCGCCGCCAGCGGCGCGCCAGCCACGCTTTGCAGGAACTGGCGCCGAGTCGGCATCGCTCAGCTTTCCTCCAGCGCCAGTGCGTCTTTCTCGCGGCGTTGCCACTGGAGTAACTTCTCCCGCAGGCGGCGCACCTGCGGCTGCGCAGCCGGCTGGTGATACAGGTTCGTCATCTCCAGGGGATCGCGCGCGGTCGAACAGCAGCGAGTAGTCACCCGTGTAGATGGCCAGCTTCCACCCTCGGGCGCAATCACGACGCGGGCGTCGGGTCCGTCTTCGCCCGTCCATTCCACGTAGACGTGGTCGTCGCGGCGGGCGCGGCCTTCCAGCAGCGCCGTCCAGCTTTCGTCGGGCAGGCCGGT
>JBMFPL010000020.1:0-18025 GCA_049969115.1 Bryobacteraceae bacterium
TCGGCGAGCCGGGCACGCAGCTCACCATGCGCACGTTCCACATCGGCGGCGCGGCCACACGCGTGGCCGAGCAGTCTCGTCAGGAAGCCAAGAATGACGGCTTCGCCAAGTACATCAACATCCAGACCGTGCGCAACAAAGAGGGCGAGCTGGTGGCCATGAACCGCAACGGCATCCTGGCGGTGGTGGACGCCAAGGGCCGCGAGCGCGAACGCTACCAGGTGGTCTACGGTGCCAAGATCCGGGTGGAGAATGGGGCGCCGGTGAAGGCCAACGAAGTCCTGCTGGAGTGGGATCCGTACACGTTCTCCATCCTGACCGAGCTCAGCGGCGTGGTTCACTTCCGCGACCTGATCGAGGGAGTGACCTACCAGGAGCAGTTGGATGAGATCACGGGCATGGCCCACCGCGTGGTGGTGGACTCGCCCGACGTCAAGCGCATCCCCAAGATCGTGGTGCGGCCGGTGGGTGGCAGCCGGGCGGACGAGAAAGAATACCTGATGCCGACCAACGCGCACCTGATGGTCAACGATGGCGACGAGGTGCACGCGGGCGACGTGCTGGCCAAGATCCCGCGCGCCACCACCAAGACCAAGGACATCACCGGCGGTCTGCCGCGGGTGGTCGAGCTGTTCGAGGCCCGCAGGCCGCGCGATCCGGCGGTGATCGCCGAGATCAATGGCGTGGTCCGCTACGGCGAGATCGTCAAGGGCCAGCGCAAGATCTACATCCGCGGCGACGACGGTCAGGAGCGCGAGTACGCCGTGCCCCGGGGCGTGCACATCAACGTGCAGGACGGCGAGCGCGTCAAGGCAGGCGACCCGCTGATGGACGGCCCCCGCGACCCGCACAAGATTCTCGAGGTGCTGGGCGAGAAGGAGTTGCAGAAGTACCTGGTCAGCGAGATCCAGGAGGTGTACCGGCTCCAGGGCGTCAGCATCAACGACAAGCACCTGGAAGTGATCGTGCGGCAGATGATGCGCTGGGTGAAGGTGGAGGACATCGGCGACACCGAGTTCCTCCCCGAGGAGATCGTGGACAAGTTCAAGTTCCGCGAGGAGAACGATCGTGTCATCGCTGCCGGGGGGCGCCCGGCCACGGGCAAGCCGGCCCTACTGGGCATCACCAAGGCCTCGCTATCCACGGATTCCTTTATTTCCGCCGCGTCCTTCCAGGAGACCACGCGGGTGCTCACCGAGGCCGCCATCAGCGGCAAGGTGGATTACCTGCGCGGACTGAAGGAGAACGTGATCGTCGGCCGGCTGATTCCCGCGGGTACGGGCATGGAGTACTACCGCCGGGTCCGCATCGCGGGCGAGGGCCTGGAAGAGGAGCTCGCTGCCGCGGCCGAGGCCGAAGTGCCGTCGCTGGAAGGGCTGGAAGGCTACGCCGAGGAGACGCGCTTGCGCTATCCGGGCGGCTTGCCCGAAGAACCGCTCGAGCTGGATTCGCTCGATGCCGAGTGAGAGCGCACAGCGCGAGCTGGCGGGGGGTCATTCCCTGGCCAGCCCGGCGGCTCGCGTGCGTGGCGGCGTGCGAAACACGGCGTTGAGGAACAGCACGTTCAGCCCGTCCATGGCGGCCCGGAAGTTGGGATCCGCGGTGAAGCCGATCACGTAGCCGCGGCCTTCACGGGCCACCACGAGCAACGGCTTGTAGGCGAGCTGCTTGCGATTTTCCTCCCACAGGTAGCCGCCGGCCAGCAGTTGGTCTGGGCCAAGGAAGACGGCAGCGTTGACGCCCTTGTCTAGCTTGATGGGCGAGTAAATAGCGCGGCCGCCGACCAGGGCGACCACTGTTTCTCCCAGCCCGGCGGTGATCCAGTGGTCGGGGTCCAGCCGGGCCCGCACCATCACTCCCAAGCTGGGGTCGGGAAGCTCACGTTCAGGCTGGATTTCCTTGAGATAATCCTCCTCGGTCACCAGGAGCTTGCCGGATGCGCGGGTCTCAGCCGCTTCCGGCTTGGCCGCTTCCGGTTTGGGCGCCTCCGCGCGGCGCGAAGGCTCCCCCGGGCGCGCAAGGTACTCCTGAGTCACCGCCAGCAACCCGGTCCGGGCGTCGGCGAGGAAGCCGACCGCGCCGCTGATGCCGATCAGGGTTCCGCCGGAGGACACCCAGTCGCGTAGCCTGCGCACCCCGTTGGTCCCCAGCACCTGAGCATAGCCATCTCCGAAGCCCTGGTCGGGGAGGATGAGCACGTGGAACCGGCTCAGGTCGGCGGTGGCCAGGGCCTGCGTGCGCACCACCGTCACGGGGTAACCGTACTGCCGTTCGAGCACGAAGCGCGTCCAGCCAGCGGAAAGCGAGGAGACCGGGCGGTCCCACGCCATGGCGATGGCGGGGGGCCGCATGCGGATGACGTGGCGGCTGCCGAAATTGACGCCCTCTTCAACCCAACTGGAATCGGTGCCGTAGACGTCGGCCCCGGTTTGCCTGGCGAGCCGGGCCAGGGTCTCGGCGAGCCCGCCGGGGTTGTCCTTGACCTTGATGATCAGCGTGCCGGCGGGATACCTGCGTCCGTTCAGCGTGAACGGCTTGTCGCTGGAGAGGATATTGAGGCCCTCGCGCAGGGCCGCCGCGAGCAGCCGCGCCGCCGCTTGCGTGCCCCACGGGACCAGGAAGGCTACTTGCGCCTTGGGATTTTCCAGCGAGCCGGGCGGCACGCGCTGCGGGTTGGTGTTCTCGAATTTGCCCTGCGACTGCTGTGCCGCGGCCACCGCCTCCACGTTGTAAGCAAGCGGAAGGGACCATGCTGTCACGTCGTAAATTTGATGGGGCAGTTTCTTGCGGCGCCGCCGCTCCTGCTCCTTGAGGAACTTCTCGTCCATGGGAACGTTGGGATCGAGTAGCGTTCGGATGAGCCGCTTGGCAGGCTGTGCGAGCGGGATCACGTAACTGCCCGCTGGGAACTCGCGATCCCCGTTGCGGAAGGGGGCCAGGGCGCGCTTGATCTCGATGCCGTGCTCGGCCAGGACGGCGGCCAGCTTGTCCACGGCGCTGGTGTCTCCCCGCCGGGGAAGGATGTACTCGCGCACCGGTTCGCGGCTGCCTTCCTCGATGGCCGTGCGGCGGAAGCGGTAGAACAGCTCGAGCAGCTTCTCGCGGTCGCGCGCGGCCGTCTCCAGCGTGGAGAGCGAGCTGACAAACTGCTGCCGCACCGTGTCCCGGAAATGGAAGACGCGATCGTCGCTGCGGCGCATGAGCAGGCCGCGGGCCGAAGCCTGTTCGTAAGTCATGGCGACGGCGCCGTAATAGATGGGCCAACTCGCGCCGTAGCCCGGGTAGAAAGCGTCGTAGACTTCGCGCGTGAAGTAATCGAAGCCGAAGCGGTCGAACCAGCGGGCGTTGTTACGGCCGAACCATTGCAAGGCTTCGCGTTGCTCCCGGGTGATGTGGGGGTTGAAGGGATCGGCTTCAGGCGCGAAGTAGTAAGAGGAGTCGGAGCCCATTTCGTGCAGGTCCACGAAGACCAGCGGGTACCACCGGCGCAGCTCGGCCACCAGGCCGCGAATTTCAGGTTGAGTCAGGGGTACCCAGTCGCGGTTCAGATCGAACAGGTAATGGTTGCCCCGGCCGCCGGGCCAGGGTTCGATGTGCTCGGCGGCCATGGGATTGTCGTCGGGCTCCATGCCTACGGTTTGCTCGAAGTGGGCGATGAAGCGCTCGCGGCCATCGGGGTTCTGCGAAGGCACGAGCATGAGGACGACCCGGTCACGGATCTGCTCGAGCATGGGATCGTTGCGCGCGGCCAGCAGGTGGTAAGCCACCAACAGGGCCGCGTCTGGGCCGGAAATCTCGTTGCCGTGCACTCCGTTAGCTAGGCAAACCACGGCGGGCAGGGTCTCCATGAGCTTGTGCGCTTCGGCCTCGGGCGTGCGGCGCGGGTCAGCCAAGCGCTGGTACGCCGCGCGGATCTCTTCGAGCCGCCGCAGGTTGGATTGGGAGGCGACGATGGCATAGAAAAGCTTGCGGCCCTCCCAGGTGGTTCCATACTCGAAAATCCGCACGCAGCCGGTGGCCGAGGCGAGCGCCTCGAGGTACTGCTTCAGGCCGGCATAGTGAGTGATGCGTTCCCCGGGATCGTAGCCGAGGACCTGTTTGTGCGTCGGCACGCGGGGATCGTAACTGGCGCCGGGCCAGAACTGGAAACGGGCTTGGGCAACCAACAGGCTCGCGCCCAGCAAGGCAATGCTCGAGCGGCAGGTAACCATCCTCAAGTGCATAAGTCAGCTAGGATACGCCAGCCGGGAGCTGCTGTGGGGGACCGCCGAAACTTCCCCGCGTGGCGCGGGTTATACTGGTTTGCGCATGCGTTGGTTCCGGGGGCTTTTCATCGCAATTGCGCTCGTGTCCGTCATGCAAGCGGCCACGTTCGGGACCGTGGTGGCCGTGGTCGGCGGTTTGACGGACATCGTGCTGGACGAGGGCAGGAACCAGCTTTACCTGGTCAACTCTTCTTACCACCGCATCGAAGTCTACGCCATCGGCCAGCGGCGATTCCTGACGTCGGTGGCGGTGGAACGTCTGCCCATTTCGGCGGCCCTTTCCCGCAACAACAAGTTCCTGTACGTGACTTGCTTCGACAGCTCATCACTGGACGTGATCGACCTGGACACGATGACGGTGGTCAACCGCGTCAGCCTGCCGGCGAAACCGGAGGGTGTGGCGGTAGGGGCGGATGACCGGGTGTTGATCACGACCATCGGGGCCGGGCCGAACAACCAGGCTTACACCTTGCTGCTCTACGATCCGGCTGCGGCCGAGGGCCGGGCGATCGGCAACGTCGTGATTACCCCGCCGCCCGCGCAGTCGCCGCGGTTGCCGCCGCCCAGCGGAAGGCTGGCGCTGGCGGCGCGCAGCCGCCTTGCCTCCACTCCCGACGGCCGGTACATCGTCGGGCTGACCAACATCAACAACAACACGGGCGTTGCCTTCGTTTACGAAAGCACCTCGGCTTCGGTGCTGCGCTCGCGGCAGATCGGCAACATCTCCACCGTGATTTCGGTTGCCCCGGATGGATCCAAGTTCATGGCCGGCCTGACGCTGTTCGACACGGAAACCCTCACCGTGCTCGCCCAGCAGAACGCGGCCAATGCCCCATTCCCCTTTCAGACAGGTGCCCAGTTCAGCCTGACCGATAACGTGGGCGGCAGCGTGTTCTCGCCCGACGGGGCTCGGCTGTACTCGGCCTTCAACATTCCGCCCTTGTCGAACCCACCGGCGCGGCCCAACGTCAGCCAGTTACTGGTCAACGATCCGGACAATCTGCTGATCCACCTGGCGTTGCAGTTGCCCGAGAACATCGGCGGCAAGATGGTGATCAGCTCGGACGGCGGGGTCATTTACGCCATTTCGGAATCGGGCTTCATGATCCTGCCTGTGGGGCGGCTTGCGGAGAATCCCATCGCCATGCCCGAGTCGCGCCTGGTGTTGCTGGCCAATGACCAGTGCGGGGTGGTGGCCGCGCAACGCACTGCAACCGTGAAAATCCAGAACCTGGGGCGCGGGCGTTTGACCATCACGCCGCAACTGTTGCAGACGCCACAAACCGCGCAGCAGGGGATTCCCGGCCTGGGAGGGGCGGGAGCAGGAGGCGGCGCGCCCGGTGGTACCATCGTGATTATCTTGCCGCCCACGCCTGGCACGCAGCCTTCTCCTGTGCCGGGAACCACGCCGGGAGCCCAGGTTCCAACAGGCCCGGGCCAGCAGCAGCCCGCCGTCGTGCAGACAGCGCCGCTGGTGCGCGTCAGGCAGGCCGACCAAGCGATTGACTTCACCTTCAACGCGAACGCTGCCCGCTCGCTGGGGACGATCACGCCCCACAACTTCGTGATCCAGGCGCCCGAGGCGGTCAACATTCCACCGCGCATCCGCGTCTTTCAGAACAACCGCGATGCCGAGGCGCGCGGGGACATCGTTCCCATCGAGGTGGGCATCTCCGACCAGGAAGGTCTGGTGGATCTCGCTCTCGATACGCAACGTCAGCGCCTGTATATCGCGAACTCGGGCCTGAACCGGGTGGAGGTTTTCGATCTGCGCACGCGGCGACTGCTGGACCCGATCAAGGTCGGCCAGCTTCCGCGCTCGCTGGCCCTTACCCCGGATGGCAACACGCTGTACGTGGCGAACTCGGGCGGGGAGTCCATTAGCATGGTGGATCCGAACCTGGGGCGCGAGGTAGGGCGGGTGCGCTTCCCGGCGCTGCCCTTCAACGCCAGCGCGCCGCTGGTGACCCCGAGCGTGATCGCGGCCGGCCTGAGCGGCTTGCAGATCGTGATGAGCAACGGGACGCTGTGGCAGGTGATCGGCAACGAGGCGGTGCCGCGGCCGTTGAGTCCCGAGATCGGCTCGCTGACGGTGCCGGCGCCGCGCACTATGGCGGCCACGCCTGGCGGCGAGTATATCCTGCTGGTGGCCGGCGCCAACAACACCATGGCGTATCTGTACGATGCCACGGTGGACGAGTACGTGCTGGCGCGGCAAATCGTAACCGGCGCGGCGCAGGGCTTTCTGGGGCCGGTGGCGGCGGGGCCGCGCGGGCAATACTACGTGGTCAACGGGATCCTGCTGAACCAGTCGCTCACCCGCGTGGCGGATGCGCCCACGGTGCAGGTGCCGGCTCGCGCGGGCCAGACCACGACCATGACGCGGCCGGTTGCTGCGGTAGCGCCGGTTGCCGCCAACACGTACGCCCGGTTCATGCAGCCCCTGCTGACCTCGGCGACCGCGCTCGCCAGCGAGCTTCCGGTAGTGGAGATCGTGGATGCGAACACCGGGTCGGTGTTGCGCTCAGCGACCGCGCTGGAAGCGCCGTTATCCACGGTGGTGGGCGCCGGGCGCGCGTTCATCAACGGCCGCACGATGGCGCTGGATCCCTCCGGCCAGGCGGCTTACGTGCTCACCGCCAGCGGTTTGAGCATCGTGCCGCTGGATCAACCGGCGCGCGCGGATCGTCCCGCGGTGAACCGCAACGGGGTGGTGAACATGGCCAGTTACACCACCAGCGTGGCGCCGGGCGGCTTGATTTCGATTTTCGGCCAGGCGCTCGGAGCGTCGGAGACCGCTACCATCACGCCGCTGCCCAACATTCTGGGCGGCGTCTGCGTGACCGTGGGCAACCGGGCGCTCCCGTTGCTGATGACTTCGCCCACACAAATCAACGCCCAACTGCCCTTTGACCTCGCCGCCGGACGCTACACGTTGCTGGTGCGGGCGGTAGATCGCAAGGTGGCTTCGGCAAGCTATAGCCTCACCGTCTCCCAGTATGCGCCGGCGGTGTTCGTGGATCCGGTCACCGACCAGGCTGCCATTTATCATCCCGATGGCCGGCCTGTGACCAGGGACAATCCAGCTCGCCGCGACCATACGGTGATCATCTACGCCACTGGACTGGGCGCCACCCACGGGGGTCGGGCGGTTGCGGGAATGCCCGCGCCGTCGGATCCGCTGGCTGTCACCGATCCGGTGAAGGTATTCTTCGGCGACCCGCGCTGGCAGCAATCGGAAATGATCGTCGAATGGAGCGGGTTGCAGCCGGGGGCGATCGGGGTTTACCAGATCAACGTGCGCGTTCCCGGCTTCCGCACGCGCGGCGACGCGCTACCGGTGACGATCCGAATCGGCGGCGTGGACAGCCCGTCCTCGGCCCCGGTCGTCCCTAAAGTCGCGGTGGACTGACCTGCGGCCTTCACAGCCTTCCCCGCAAGCGCGGGCGCGGCTGAACTATTCTTAAAGGTGACGAGTGCCGTGAGGGAAGCCACAGTGAGAGCCTGTTGCATGCTCGCCGTCGCCTTGCTGGTGGGCGTTTCTTCTTGCAGCCGCGATCCCGAAGTGGTCAAGCGCAAGTACCTGGAGAGCGGCAACCGGTACTTCGAAAAGAAGCAGTACAAGGAAGCTTCCATCATGTACCGGCAGGCGCTGCGCAGGGATCCTCGCTACGGCGAAGCCTACTACCGGCTGGCCCTTACCCAGCTCCGGTTGAACCGCGTGCCCGAAGCAGTGCGTTCCCTGCGGCGCGCGGTCGAGTTGCTGCCCGACCGGATGGAACCGAAAGTTCAACTGGGCGACCTTTACTTGACGGGCCTCGCTGCCACCGCGCCCACCAATACCCGGCAGCTTGAATATCTGCGCGGCGAAATCAAGAGTCTTGCTGAGCAAATGCCGCCTGGCTCCGCGCATCGTCGGCGCCTGCTAGGCTACTACCACCTGAGCCGCGGCGAGTTCCAGGAAGCGGTGGCTGAGTTCCGGGAAGCTCATCGGATCGAGCCGTTCCGGCCCGAATTCACCCTCCCGCTGATCGAGACCTTATTCCGAACGGGCCAGGCGGAGGAAGCCGAAAAGCTCGCCCGGGAGCTGCTGGAGAAAAACCGGGACCTCCCCGGAGCCTACGACGTGCTTTACATGCACTATGCCCGCAGCAATCGCGAGGCGGAGGCCGAAGCGATTTTGAAGGAGAAGGCAAAGCGGTTGCCCAACCAGGCGGTGGTCTGGCTCCAGTTAGCCAGCTATTACCACCGTTTGAAAAAAAAGCAGCCAATGCAAGCCGTGCTGGATCACCTGACGGCCGACCTCAAGACCTTCCCCGATGCCTTCCAGTTAGTGGGCGATTTTTACCGCGTCCGCGGAGACTTGGACAATGCCGCCCGCTATTACGATCTCGGCATCCAGAGGGACCCGGCGCACAGGGTGCGCTACCAGAAGGCGAAGGCACAGGTGCTCGCCGACCAGGGACAGCGCGCCGAGGCCCTTGCGTTGCTGGACGAGATCCTCAGAGCGAACCCGCGTGACGACGAAGCGCGCACCATGCGGGCGAGCCTGGTCATCGAGAGCGGTTCGCCGGACGAGTTGCGCAAGGCGGTTGCCGAGTTGCAGGCGGCCGTGGGGCGGAGCCCCGAGAATGTAATGGTGCGTTACCAGCTTGGTCGCGCCCTGCTGCGGCAAGGGTTGTGGGATCAGGCCCGCGTGCAGTTCGAGGAGGCCATCAAACGCCGCCCTGCTTTCGTTCCGGCGCGCCTGGCGCTGGCCGAGATACAGATGGCGCGGCGGGATTACGCCGCTGCGCTCCAGTCGGTTCGGGATTTGCTTCAGGTTGACCCGGGCAACCTGCCGGCCAAGCTGATCCGGCACGCTGCGCTGGTAAGCGCGGGCAATCTCGCGCAGGCCCGTGCGGAGCTGGAGACGACTCTCAAGGAGCATCCCGGCTCGCGCGAAGCGCTGCTGGCCATGGCTTCGTTGAACCTGATTGAGCGGCGCTACCGGGAGGCTGAGGAGCAGTTCCGCAAACTGAACGAGAGCGCCTTGCCCGGCGACCTGCGGGCGCTGATCGGATGGACCGAGACCTACGCCGCGCAGGGACGTTTCGATCAGGCGATCGCGGTGCTCAGGAATGAACTCGCTCGGGATCCCAAGCGGCCGGCGGTGCGGCTGGCACTGGCCAACGCGCTGGCCAGGGCGGGCCGGCTGGACGAGGCGATCGCCGAGTACCAGGGCTTGATCCAGCTCAACCCGAAAGCAGGCGATTTGTACCTGCGCCTCGGCGACGTCCAGCGGCGCAAGGGGGATGCCCGCGCGGCTCTCGCCAGCTTCCAGCAGGCCGTGGAATTGATGCCGAAGGAGCCGGCGGCGCTGCTTGCCCTCGCCCTCATCCAGGATCAGCTCAACCGGCCTGCGGAATCCCAGCAGATTTACGAGAAGATTCTCCAGATCCAGCCCGATCATCCCATCGCCTTGAACAATCTCGCCTACTTGCTGGCGGAACGCGGCGGTGATCTGGACCGGGCGCTCACGCTGGCCCAACGCGCTCGGCAGAAGCTGCCACAGGATAACAACGTGGCCGACACGCTGGGCTGGATCTACATCAAGAAAAACCTTCCCGACAACGCCATCGAGATTTTCCGCGAACTTACTCGCAAGGAACCCACCAATCCCACGTTCCATTACCATTTGGGTATGGCGCTCTACCAGAAGGGTGACCGGCTGGCCGCGCGCCAGGCGCTCCAGAACGCCTTGCGGAACAAGCCTTCTGCCGACGAAGCCGCGCGCATCAGGGAGCTGCTGGGCAAGGTCGGCTGAGAGCCAGGCCATGACTCGGACGACCGCGGCCTGCGTGGGACCGTTCGCGGTTTTCGTGGCGCTGATGGCGCTGCTGCCGTTGCTGGGCGTTGACACGGCGGTAGGTTATCCGGTGCAGTCCGTCGCCGCGCTGGCCGTCTGGTGGCTGCTGTCGCGGCGGCTGTTCCCCTGGCGGCCGGTGCGGCCGATTGCGTCGGCGCTTTTGGGGATGGCGATTTTTGTGGTGTGGGTGGCGCCCGATGCGCTGTGGCCCGGCTACCGGAGCCACTGGCTGTTCGAGAACACACTCACCGGCTCGGCCCGCAGCAGCATAGAGGCTTCCTCCCGCAGCGATCCCGCCTTCCTGGCGTTCCGTGTGTTCGGTTCGGTGGTAGTGGTCCCGCTGATCGAAGAGCTGTTCTGGCGAGGGTGGCTGATGCGCTGGCTGGCGGGTGGCGCTCTGGAGCAGATGCCAGTGGGGACTTACTCGCCGCGCGCATTCTGGCTGACGGCCATCCTGTTCGGGCTGGAGCACGGCCCCTACTGGGATGTGGGCCTGGTGGCGGGGGTGGCCTACAACTGGTGGGTTGTGAAGGCGAGGAGCCTGGCGGACTGTATTCTGGCGCACGGGGTAACCAACGCGTGCCTGGCCGCTTACGTGCTCGCGTCGGGGAAGTGGTCGTACTGGCTCTGAGCTTTGTAGGGCAAAGTACTTGACAACGTCGGAGCCAGCCTTTATCCTGAAAAAGATGGCTTCGGCCGGCCCACTGCGTTCCCAGCGGCACTCGCCCCGCTCCATGCACGTTCATGCGCTGGACAACCTGCGCTTCATCCGCGAGACGATGGAGCGGGCGACCGCCTTCACCGCCATTTCCGGCTGGGGGCTGGTCGCCGTGGGGCTGACCGCGTTGGGGGCGGCAGCGCTGGCGTGGCGCCAGCCGCCAGTGCGCTGGCTGGTCATCTGGCTGGGGGAGGCTGCGGTCGCCTTCGCCGTCGCGGCGGCAGCGACTGTGCGCAAGGCGCATGCCGCACGAATGCCCCTGTTTTCCATGCCTGCCAGACGCTTCGCGTTGAGCTTTTCGCCGCCCATGGCGGTAGGGGCGTTGCTGACGCTGGTGCTGTACCGGGCGGGGCTGGTGGAACTTTTGCCGGGCCTCTGGATGTTGCTTTACGGCACGGGCATCGTCACGGGAGGCGCCTTTTCCATACGGGTGGTCCCGGTGATGGGCGTGTGTTTCATGGTGCTGGGCGGGATCACCTTGTTTCTGCCGGCCGCCTTGGGCTACCCGATGATGGTGGCTGGTTTTGGTGGCCTGCACCTCGTATTCGGATCGCTGATCGTAAGGAGGTACGGTGGCTAGGGCGAACGCGACCGCTCGCCGGTCGGAAGCCGGGAATTCGCAGGGGGCGCGCCTGAGGGCCGTCGCCGCGGCCGGTCCCGTTGCGCCGGCGCTGGATCGTCTCATTCACGAGCGCATCCGGCTGGGAATCCTCAGCGCGCTGGCGGTCAACGAGAAGCTGAGTTTCAACGAGCTCAAGCAGCTTCTCAAGACGACCGACGGCAATCTGAGCGTGCACGCGCGCAAGCTGGAGGAGGCCGAGTACATCGTCTGCCACAAGTACTTCGACGGCCGCCTGCCACGGACCGAGTACCGCCTAACAGCAGCGGGACGGCAAGCTCTGGAGCGTTACCTGGATCACATGGAAGCGCTGATTCGGGCGATGCGGGAGCGTTGAGCGATGGCCTCGAGCGATGGCAAGATGGAAACGGGCCTTCCTGCTCGGGGCGGCTTGCACGTGGCCATCATCATGGATGGCAACGGGCGCTGGGCCACCGCCCGCGGCCTGCCACGGGTGGCAGGACACCGGGCGGGCGCGGAGGCGGTCCGGCGCACGGTGGAGGCTGCGCCCAAACTGGGCATCGGGACCCTTACTTTGTACGCCTTCTCTTCCGACAACTGGCAACGTCCGCCCGAGGAAGTCTCCACGCTGATGAAGCTGTTCCACGAGTATCTGGAGCAGCACACGTGCGAGTGCGTCGAGCACGGGATCCGGCTGACGGTGATCGGCCGGCGGGACCGATTGGACGAGCAGTTGCGCCGCGCCATCGAACAGGCGGAAGCAGCCACGGCCGGCGGCCGGCAGCTTCATCTCCGCATCGCCGTGGATTATTCGGCGCGCGACGCCATTGTGCGCGCCGCTCGCCAGGTCAACGGGCGGCCAGTGGAGCGGGCCGATTTCGCCCGCTTGCTGGGCGAGGCCATCCACGCCGGCGAACCCGTGCCCGACGTGGACCTGCTCATTCGTACCGGCGGCGAGCAGCGGCTGAGCGATTTCCTGCTGTGGGAATGCGCTTACGCCGAGCTGTACTTCACCAACCGCATGTGGCCCGATTTCGGCGCGCAGGACCTGGAAGAGGCGGTGCGCGATTTTCACCGCCGCGAGCGGCGCTTCGGCCGGGTCTTGCAGCCGCGCTGAGGAGGCGGTCGTCGCTCGTGATCCTGTGGTTGCTCAGACCGGCGCGAGTCGGTACGTCTCTCCCGGTCGGGTAGCGAACACCAAGAGGAGCTTCTCCTGGCGCGTTTTTACCGGCTGATTCTCCGCAGCGCGAGTCACCCGAACCTTGCGCTCCGGCCAGGGGTTGACGACGCGGGCGGTCGCACCCTTCTCGCTGTGGATTTCCACCTCTTCGACCTGCTTGCCGTCCCAGGCGGCGCTCACCAGGAAGGCTCCCACAGCGCGAAGCCGCTCAAAGCGCGCAGGGCCTAGCTTGAGGGTATTGGGAAACAGGCGGATCACGCCCGCATAGCTTTGGAGCAGGCATTCGTTGAGCACTGCGGGCAGCGAAAGATTCTCGATCCAGACTCCCATGCGCATCATGAAATCGAACTCGGTGGAGTCGCGGTAGCGCCCACCGATTTGGCGGACGCGGTCCTGCGCCACCCTGTTGGGCAGCAGACAGTAACGCACCTCGCGCTTGAACCACTCCAGATCGAGCATCCCCAGCCGAGCGCGGATGAGCGGCTGGAACACCAGGTCGTTGCCGCCTTCCAGGCGCACCGTGTGCGCCGTCCGTCGGGCGATCTCGAGCTGTTCGCGGCCGGTGTCCAAACCGACCTGCTCGCCCGGGAAAACGGGTGCCAGCGTCACTGGTATGTTGTAAACGTACTCGACGGGTGCATCCACCACGTCCACCCACACCTCGCCGAAGGGACCTTTGGCTTTCGGGTACGGAGCGATGCGGGCTTCGATGGCGAGCCACTGCTCGCGCTCGCTGGCGTCCAGCTCGAGGATGCGCGCGGCCTCGGCCGCAGCCTTGAAGAGGAAGCGCGCCAGGGCGAGATCCATGATACAGTCGCGATTGAGCCGGAAGTCAACAGTGAAGCCCCAGTTCTCCGGGGAGACGGTGGGGATGACGTGGTAGTAGCCGTCATCGCCCTTTTGCATGTACGCCGCCAGGAACCGCGCCGCGGAACGCAGCAGCGGGTAGACGCGCGCCAGGTAGGCTTTGTCCAGGGTGTACAGGTAATGCCACCACAAGCTCTGCACGGTCCACGGCGTCTCGCAGACCTCGTAGCCCCAGGGCGGCACCGGATAGGCGACGGTCTGGCTGGGGACCGGGTAAGCCGAGTGCGGGAAGAAAGCGCCAGGCAGCGAGAACTTCTCGCGGGCGAAAGATTCGGCGACGGGAAGCAGGTTCTCGCACAGTTCCACATAAGGCAGGTGCTGCTCGACGTGATTGGAGGAAAACACGCCCCAGTAAACTTGCTGCGTGTTGTAGTTCATGTGGTAGTCGCCGTGCCACGCGGTGCCGATGCGGCCGCTGGTCCAGTTGCCGAACAGGCCGGGAGCAACCTTGCCTTCCCGCAGGCAGCAGGCCAGCCAGTACTGGTTGTGATACCAGATGCGTTCCAGCTCACGATCCGCGAACTCCACTGCTGAGCGTGACCAGAACTGGCGCCACCAGCGGGCGGATTCGCGCTGGAGATCGCCGGCGGGGATGGCCGCGAGTTTTCTGGCTTCGCCAGTGGCGCGCGCCTCGTTATTCGGGTCGTCGCGGGTGGTGAACAGCGTCAGATCAAGCCGGAAGGGCTGGGGCCGGAGGCCGGCCAGGAAGGCGCGCGCGCTGCGGCCACCCGTGTCCTCGGGCTTCCATTCACCGGCCAGCCGGCCGCAGAGAGCGAAGCTCCGGTCGCGTGGCGAAGGCGGGGGCTCGGGTTGCTCGTCTGTGGGGGCCGTGGCCGGGAACCGCTGCACGCAGAAGAATTCGGCCCAGCCGGCGCCTGCTGAAGCCCGCAGCCCTGGGGCGGGCAGCCGCGCCTCGCGCTCGGTGTACGGGTAGTAGGCCAGCGAGAGGAAGGGCGCAGGGTCGTGCGTGTAGACCACGACGTGGCCCGTGCGCTGGTTGATGAAGCAGAAAACGCGGAGGCGGCGGTGCGCGCCGCGCAGATCGTCGTGCTCGAGCTCCAGCGTGAGAAGCCCCTCGGAGATGTCGAGCGTTTGCCGCAGCAGCCGCACCATGCGCGAGTCCCAGTGAACCCACACGATGCCACAGGGCCAGGGCCGGGGCCACGGTTTGGCGTAGGAGGATCGCACGCGGTCGGTGTATTCGCGGAAGAACTCGATGCCGGTTTCCAGATGGAGCATGTCCGGTCGGCCGCGGCGTTTGGCCTCCTCGCTGGCGCGCCTCCACAGCTCGAGCAAGTCGCGGAAATGGAGCACGTGCCGATAGTGGTCTTCGCTGACGCGAATGTCCCAGGAGTCCTCCTTGCCCACGTGCAAGCCCAGGGCGTCGGGGCGCACGGTGACGCACACGCCAATGTCGCCGTTGCCCAGCAGCATGCCCTCGAAAAAGTTGGGCGTGGGCATTTCCCGCACGATGCGGTGGCGGCGCGCGATGCGGGCGCCGTCCAGCTTCTGTTGTTGCTGCGCCGGCGCGGTAGCAGCCAGCGAACTTCCCAGAAATCCTCGGCGGGTGAGATTCATGACGTTGCCTCCTCGCTCGAGCGGCCCGCTGCCGGCACGCGGGCTTGCCCCATGGTCCACCAGCGAGCACAGCCCGCCTTTGCGGGACACGAGCGCGGGTTTTTCCGACCGGGGGCTACAACGGGAAACTGTCCCCGATGGATTTCATCCACTCCCTGAGCATGGCGCGGTGGCGTACCAGCACCTCCGCATAACGGGGTCGCGAGCCAGATTGACCATTTCGCCGGAATCCTGTTCCAGGTCCATCAGCGACTCCCGCCGCTGGCCCTCGCTGTAGACGCAGTACTTGTAGCGCTGGCTGCGGACCATCCTTCCTTCGGGCATCGGCACGCGACCGTCCAGGGGCGCGCCCTGGACCATTTTGTTGCAGACCACCAGGTAGGTCCTGGGATCCGGCCCTTTCTTACCCAGCACAGTATCGTAGAGACTCAGGCCAGGCAATCCGTCCGGCTTGGGCAGGCCAGCGAAATCGCATAGCGTAGGGATGAGATCCACGCCGGTGTGCACCAGGCGGTCCGAGACCAGCGACCTTGTTACGCTTATGTAGCTGATGATGAAGGGCACGCGCGCCGCCTCCTCGTAGAAGACTGTCTTCTGATTCCAGCCGTGCGCGCCCTGGCAGTCGCCGTGGTCGGCCAGGAAAACCACCACTGTGCGTTGCTCGAGCCCGGCGCTGCGCAGGGCGCCAAGCACCTGTCCGATCAGCCCGTCCATCTTTTCGATCATGCGGTAGTAAGCCCAGATGTACTGCCGCCACTTGCCGGCATCGAAGTTGCCCACCGGGAACATGCGCGAGCTTTGGTACGAGCGGCGCATGAGCGACATGATGTCGGGCTCGTCCTTCTGCGGGACGTGGTTGGCGCGCAGAGGAGGGCACTGCTCGGGCGGTGGCTGGCCGATCTCGCCGTCCGGCAGCGGCTCCCCTCGCGCCCACTGGCAGATATTTTGGGGATTGACGAAGGAAGCCGCCATGAGGAACGGTTCGCGCGGCCGCTCTCGCAAGTAACTCGAGGCAGCGGCAGCCACGGCGGCATCGCCCTTCAGCTTGCCCGGGTTGACCAGGTCGAACCCGTGCGTTTGCGGCCGGGCCTCGCGGTAAGGCAGGTGCCACTTGCCGAAGTACGCGGTAATGTAACCGGCCTGCTTGAACAAAGTTGCCAGGGTGGGGAACTGCCGGGGGTCAATGGGCGTGGTGTCGTTGGTCAGTACGCCGGTTTCTGGGGGATAGCGCCCGGTGAACATGGAAGTGCGCGAGGGCACGCACAGCGGATTCGCGCAGTAAGCCCGGCGGATGAAAGCACCCGTGGCAGGCAGACTGTCCATATTGGGGGTATTCAAATACTTGCGGCCGAGCCGGCAACTCAGGGCGTCCCATGATTGCTGGTCGGTCATCACTAGCAGGATGTTGGGTCGGCGTTCCGATTTCTGGAAAAGCAGCAGCGGTGCGCCGGCTGCTCCCTGGAGGAATCTGCGGCGATTCATGACGGGTACCGGGAATTGCCCACTGTAGCACTCCGCGGCGTGGTCGCGGACCCGGCCGCGACGTAGTCTGCCCGTTCGCATTGGCTCTCCATGCCGGACGGGATAGTGGCTGCGCACCGAGGGGCCTGCCGGCGGTCGCCCAGCGGTACCAGGGCGGGCTGCCGGAACGCGGTTGGTCTCCTCAGTCAGCTGTGGCTCTGCCTTCGCCTCGGGAAAGGGACCAGCACTCTTCCAGCCGCCACTCGGGCACGGCGCCGGCGCGGCTGGCGATCAGCGCGCCCACGCGGTTGGCGAAATCGGCCACCCGGTCGAGCGGCCAGCCCGCGTCCAACCCGTGCAGCAACGCGGCCGCGAAAGCATCGCCTGCGCCCACGGTGTCCACCACCTGCACCCGGTAACCGGGCGCCTCCACCCACTCGCCGCGCCTCCAAATGGCGCAGCCTTGCGCGCCGCGCGTGATGGCCACAGCCTCCCAGCCGAACTCCTGAGCGAAGCGAGCAGCGAAATCAGCCTGATCGCGGCACTGGCGGCCGAACATCTGCTGAATCTGTTGCGCTTCGTCCTCGTTGAGCTTGACGACGGTAGCGGCGGCCATGAGCTCGCGGACCAGCCCGGCGGTGTAGTTGTTCTTGCGCAGGTTGATGTCGTAGAAACGCCGGGCCCCGGGGAGCGCCTCGATCAGCCGGCGGGTGAGCGCGCGCGCCTCCGGATGCACGGAGTGCAGGGTGCCGAAGCAGAGCCAGCCGGGCTTCCACGCGACCAGATCCGCCAGCTCGACCTCGTCCAGCGCGGCGAAATCGTAGGCCGCCGGCCGGTGGATGGTGAAGTCGGGCTGGCCGTCGGAATCGAGCCAGACGGACACCGTGCCGGTGGGTCTTCCGGCAACGACGCGTACGAAACGAGTGGCGAGATCGAGCTCCCGCATGCGTTTCAGGGCGGCGCGGCCACGGACGTCGTCGCCGACGGCGCTGATGAAGTACACCTCGTGGCCCAGCCTGCGGGCGTGTGCGGCAAGGTTGAACACGGCGCCGCCCAAGCGCTCAGCGTCAGCGAAGACGTCCCACAAGATTTCCCCGATGGCTGCGATTCTCATGGCCCGGTCGCCAGTCCCTTATGCTAACAGCAAACTCGCGGGCGGCGGCTCAGGCACGGGCGATGGCCCGCAGCAGGCGGGCGGGCAGCAGAATCACGGCCCGCACGAGCTGGAGCGCGCCTGCCACGGCAATGCCTGCGATGCGGAACGGCAGCACCAGGAGCCAGACCAGCGGATAGAGAACGAGCGCGGCCAGCGCCAGGGGCCAGCAGAGCACCAACAGGATCAGCCACAGCACGAAGGTCAGCATCCTTCTGCCAGAGAATACGCGGCCGTGCTGCGCAGGTTCCCTATTTCACGCCCAGCTCGGCCAGCAAGCGGCGAGCGCCATAGACCTTGTCCAGCGCTTCGATGATCGCCTGGCTGGCCACGTGCACCGAGCGCGCCTGCTCCTCGGTATAGACGAAGCGGTTG
>JBMFPL010000021.1:0-18021 GCA_049969115.1 Bryobacteraceae bacterium
CCAACGCGATATCCACGAAGCCAAGAGTGACGCGAATCGAGTGCAGGGCGTCGAACTGCGGCCCGGCAGGCTCGATGGACAGGCTGCGCAACGCGCGAAGCATGCGGGCGCGCAAGCGCGCGATGTATTCGCCGATCACCCGCACCTGCGCCGGCGTGATGTCAACCCGGTACTTGGGAAAGGCGGTTTTCGACTGGGATGCGCTGAGTAAGGCCTCGATTTCGCCGAGCAGTTTGTCCGCGTACTCGAGGTTGGCCAGCAAATGCCTTCTCTGGCTCTGGTTCAGCGCCTGCGGCTGGTCTGACTGCATGGGACACGAAGTCGGTCGAGCTCGTACACGGGCCTCCCGCGCGATGCGGCGCAGCCGCCTGCGCAGGTGAGGCCTTCAGGTAGGAGTCATCTGCCTCTTGCGGGGCGGTTAACGGCGAACTCCAACGCCGGTTTCGACTTTGCCGTGCCGCTCGGGAGCTTCGAGCGCGCCCTGCGGAACGGCGATCTCAGAACCGGTACAGCGGCAGCGCGGTGGGCGCACGGCTTTCTTCGGGCGCGCCCACGGTGGCCGGCTCCGGCTCTCCCACCGGCCGGCAGAAGATGCCCGTGTCGCCCAGGAAAACCTCCAGCTCGGCAGGCTGCGGCAGCACGCCCTGGATGATCAGTTCGGAAAGTGGGTCCTCGATGTACTTCTGCAAGGCCCGGCGCAGCGGCCGCGCACCGAAGCTGCGATCCGCGCAGGTCTTTTCCAGGATGTACTTGGCCGCATCCGGCGCCAGGCGGACCCGGATCTGGCGCGAAGCCAGATTCTGGTTGATCTGACCCGCCAGCAGGTCAATGATCTTGAGCAGATCCTCGTCGGTCAGCGGCTGGAAGAGGATGATTTCGTCGAGGCGGTTGAGGAACTCGGGGTTGAAAGCCCGCTTGACTTCGGCCATCACCATGTCCTCGACCTTCTGCGGGATCCCGCTGGCCGAAGGCGCGGAGAAGCCCATGCCGGTCCGCTTCTCCAGGAAGCGGGCGCCCAAGTTGGAGGTCATAATGATGATGGTGTTTTTGAAGTCCACGGTGTTGCCGAGGCCGTCGGTCAACTGGCCGTCCTCGAAGACCTGGAGCAGGATGTTGTAAATGTCCGGGTGCGCCTTCTCGATTTCATCGAAGAGAATCACCGAATAAGGCTGCCGGCGCACGCGCTCAGTCAACTGCCCGCCCTCCTCGTAGCCGACATAGCCCGGGGGCGAGCCGATCAGCTTGGAGACCGAGTGCTTCTCCATGAATTCGGACATGTCGAAGCGCACCAGCGCCTTTTCGCTGCCAAACAGGAACTCGGCCAGGGCGCGCGCCACCTCGGTCTTGCCCACGCCAGTGGGACCGAGGAACAGGAAGACGCCGGCCGGCCGCTTGGGCGACTTCAGGCCCGCGCGCGAGCGTCGGATGGCCCGCGCCACCGCCGAGATCGCCTTGTCCT
Source organism: Bryobacteraceae bacterium (assembly GCA_049969115.1). Classification (GTDB taxonomy): domain Bacteria; phylum Acidobacteriota; class Terriglobia; order Bryobacterales; family Bryobacteraceae; genus DTHT01. The sequence continues at coordinate 1,460 of JBMFPL010000021.1, forward strand.
GACTCACCACCCGCTTGTGCAGCTCCTGCTCGATGCGCAGCAGCTTGGTGACTTCCTCTTCTTTGATGGCGGTCATGGGCACGCCGGTCCAGCGCGCCACGACCTCTTCGATGTCGTCCTTGGTGACGACCGCGGTGGTCGAGTCGTCCAGGTTATACTTCTCGCGCAACTGGCGCAGGTTCTCGCGCTCGCGCCGCTCCTCGTCCGAATAGAAGCGTGCCTTCTCGAATTCGTGGTTGGCGATGGCGTTTTCCATGCGCTGCACGATGAACTTGATGCGCTTCTGAACCTCGGCCACCTCGGGCGGCACGGTAGTCTGGCGCAGCTTGACGCGGGCGCCGGCCTCGTCAATCAAGTCGATCGCCTTGTCCGGCAGGTAGCGGTCGGGAATGAAGCGGCTGCTGGTATAGACGGCCGCCTCGATGGCCTCGTCGGTGTAAACGACAGCATGGAATTTTTCGTACCGCTCCTTGATGCCGAACAGGATCTTGATGGCTTCCTGCTCGGTGGGTGGCGGCACCTTGACCGCCTGGAAGCGCCGCTCCAGGGAGCGATCCTTCTCGATGGACTTGCGGTATTCGGCGGGCGTGGTGGCGCCGATGCACTGGATCTCGCCGCGCGACAGCGCCGGCTTCAAAATGTTGGCGGCATCCAGCGACCCTTCGGCCGAGCCTGCCCCCACCAGGGTGTGGAGCTCGTCGATGAAGATGATCGCGTTCTGGCTCTCCATGAGCTCCTTCATGATGCTCTTCAGGCGCTCCTCGAACTGGCCGCGGTATTTGGTGCCAGCCACGATGAGCGAAAGGTCCAGAGCCAGGATGCGCTTGTCGGCCAGGAACGAAGGCACGTCGCCATCGGCGATCCGCTGGGCCAGACCCTCGACGATGGCCGTCTTACCCACGCCCGGCTCGCCGATCAGCACCGGATTGTTCTTGGTGCGGCGGCAAAGAATCTGGATGACCCGCTCCAGCTCGTTCTCGCGCCCAATGAGCGGATCGAGCAGGCCGTCGGCAGCGGCCTGCGTGAGATCGCGACTGAATTCGGCCAGCAGCGAGCTTTCCTTGGGCCGGCTGGTGGTGCGCTCCGAGGAGGCGCGGGCCACCTCTTCCCGCACCGCCGACAGCCGCAACCCGCGCTCGTGCAGCAGCTCGGCGGCGAAGCAGCGTTCCTCGCGCAGCAGCCCGAGCAGCAGGTGCTCGGTGCCGATATGGCGGTGATTGAGGCGCTCGGCTTCCTCAGCGGCGTAGGCCAGCACGCGCTTGCATTCGTGGCTCAGCGGCAGATCCACCGAGGTGGAGACCTTCTCGCGGATGGTCGTGTGCGCTTCGATCTGCTTGCGGATGGAATCCACCGCCGAGGCCGAACGCAGAAAACGGCTGGCCAGCGCCTTGTCCTCGCGCAGCAGGCCGAGCAGCAGGTGCTCGGTCTCGATGTAAGGGCTGCCGTACTGACTCGCCTCGTAGCGGGCGAAGAAAATCACCCGCCGGGCCTTCTCCGTATAACGTTCAAACATAACTGGCTCCGCCCTCTCGATAACTTGGATGCCGCCCGTCGCCGGACGATTCCTCCAGCGCGGACAGCGTCCCCCCTTCCAGTTTCAGGACGCGATCGCAGCGTCGCGCGAAAGAAAGATTGTGCGTGACGTAAACCGATGTCAGCCCGTGCGCGCGGTGCATTTCCGCCAGCAGGGCGATGATCATTTCGCCCGTCCTGGCATCCAGGTTCCCGGTGGGCTCGTCGGCCAGCAGAACGCGCGGCTGCCCGGCCAGAGCCCGCGCCAGAGCCACCCTCTGCTGCTCGCCACCGGAAAGCTCTCCGGCCCGGTGATGCAAGCGCCGCCCCAAGCCGGTTTCCTCCAACCGTTCCCGGGCGACTCTAGCGGCCTGCTGGCGCGAAAGGCCGCGGATCAACAACGGCATCATCACGTTCTCCAAGGCCGTGAACTCCGGTAGCAGGTAGTGGCTCTGCCAGACGAACCCGATTTCCCGATTCCGGAATTCCGCCAGCTCCGCATCCCCCAGCCTGGTCAACTCCTTTTCCCCGAAGTATATCGTCCCTTTTGTCGGCCTGTCCAGACCGCCCAGCAAATGAAGCAGCGTGGATTTGCCCGCCCCCGATTCTCCCACGATGGCGAGCCTCTCGCCCTGGGCTACCTGCAAGTCCAGATCCGAGAAAACTACGAGCTCCTCGTCCCCGGAGCGGAACCGCTTTTCCAATCCGATCGCCCGGATCGCCGCCTCGCCGGGAGCCGCCATCGGAGCACACCTCTACTATCTACGCTAACACGGCTGCGCGCGCAGGGGTCTCACTGGCGCTCGCGCCCCGTCAAGCCAGGCGGTGGCCAATCATCAAGCCTGTCGGGCCGGGCAGGTACAACCGCTGCACCTGCCGGAACCCCGCCTCCTCGAGCCAGGCCCGGTACTCCGGCTCGCTGTAGGAGGAGCCGCCGCGGGTGTTCACCAACATGTTGAGGGCGAACAAGGCGGCGTGGCGCGGCGCGGTCTTGTCCGGTTCGAGAATGAAGTCCTGGATTGCCACGCGCCCGGCGGCCCGCAGCGCAGCGTAACTCTTGCGCAGCATCGCACGGTTTTCGTCCGGGTCGAGCATGTGGCAGATGGCGGAAATGAACACCAAGTCGTAGCCCTCGCCGTACGGGTCGCGGCGAAGGTCACCCGCCCGCGTCTTGACCCGCTTTTCCAACCCCGCCGCCTGGATGTGCCGGCGCGCGATGCGCAGCACGGAGGCCAAGTCGAAAACCTCGACCTCGACCGCGGGAGAGGCCTGCGCAAACGCGATCGCGTACGCGCCGGATCCGCCGCCCAAATCCAACACTCGCCGGACGCCTTTCAGCCCGATCGCTTCGACCACCATCGGCGCCCGCTCGCCAGCGTTGTAGTGCATCATGGCGATGAAAGCGTCGGTTTCCGCGCGCCTGCGGCGGCGGGAGCGCACGCGCGTTCCCTTGCGCACGCACTCGCTCAACAGGCTCCAGCTTTCCCACAGGTGGACGACGTGCATCATGGCCATGCGTGCGCTCTCCGGCACGTCTTCCCTGAGCAGGCGAGACTCGGGTGTGTTGTAGAAAACCCCCTCTCGCTTGCCGAGGACCCCGACCGCAGCCAGCGCGTTCAGCAGCATCTCGGTGGCCCGCGGGTCCGTCCCGGCTCGCCCGGCGACTTCGGCGGCCGTGGCGCCTTCGCCCACCGCGGTGAAAATGTCCAGCTCGATCGCAGTCAGCAGCAGGCGACTCTCGCGGAAGGCGTTGATGCGTTCGAGCAGCCCGTCTGGTAGGCGCTCCATACGCTCAGTATAAGCGCGGCGCCACAAGGTGAGGACCTCAGGGGCCTGGCGCAGGATTGCGCGCCAGCAGAATGCCGTCCATCGGCTCCAGTTCCACTTCCAGCGCCGGCGAGCCGTCGTTGTAGCGGGCAGCGGAACGGACCAGCAGGGCGTCCGCTATGGCCGGGCCTTCACCCGCGTTGCGCAGCCGCACTACCGGCCTGTCAGCGCGGGCCAAGGGCAGAGTGGCGATCAGGTTCCACTGGTCGCCGGAACTCGTCTGGTCGAGCGTGACTGAGGCCAGCACTTGTCCCCCGGCCAAGATCTCGAAGACGGCTTTGCTGGTCCAGCGGGCGGCCTCCGGCGCCGCAGGCCACCAGGTGTAGATGCTATAAACATCGTCGGCGCGTAATTGCAGCTCCCATTCAGCGACGCTGTCCTGACCTTCCAGAATGTGGCAACCCGGCCCCCAGTCGTGATAGTAAGGGCCGGTGCTCTTCCACTCGCCGCTATCGAAGACCGTTGCCCTGGCTGTCCCCGTGACGCGGAACCCTTCGCCGGCATCGTCCACGATGTACTCATAACGGGGCGCTTGCTCGCCACGCAGCCGTCTCAGGCCGGGTTCCAGCCGGATTCGCTGCGGCTGCGGCGTAGCGTTGAGGAGGACCACCCCGCGCGTGAAATCGCGCCTGAACAAGTCCGGTGGATGCTCACTCAACTCCACTTCGTCAATCCAGACGGTGCCCGGTTGCTTGCCCAGGAAGAACTGCAAACGCGAATCGCTGGCGGTTTCGCGCGCTTCGAAGGTGACGGTGTAATGCCGCCACTCGGTAGTGATTTCGATCTGGCGGGAGAGGCCGTAGTTGCGCCAGTCCGGCGATCCCTTCTGCGTGCTCAAGCCGATGGTGCGCGGGCTGCTGGCCTTTGCCCAGAAACTCAAGTCGTAACTCTGGCCCGCCACGAAGGTCCGATCTCGCTGGTTGAAGTCCACATGCCAGTAGTCAGTGCCGGGGCCGGTGATCGTGATGCGCGCGGACGCGGCGCCCACAGCCGCCTCGCTGGTATCGCGCGAGAGGGTGGCGGCGGCGCCCACTGCGCTGTTCAAGGTCAACCTCCAGGAACCCTCCAGGGGTTCCTCGAAGCCGCCGTTGATGATCTGATTCCGGCTTTCGAAGCCCTCGACCGGGATGCGTCGGGGCGGACCGAGGGGATAGCCGAGGTCGTAGTCCAGCTCGTCGTACCACCAGTCTTGCCCGTGTGAAATATCGCCGAACTCATGCGTGAAATAGCCGTCGTTCATCAGCGTGAAGGCTAGCCCGAAACGCATGTAGGGATAGAAATCCCGGGCGAACTCGAGCGTCGCCGGAGGCATGGTTTGAAAAGGCCGATAGCCGTAGCCGTAAGCGATCTGGTCGGGCGGCGCGGATTCCACCATCGTGATTACCAGACGCAACTCTATCTCCCACCAGCGGTGATAAGCCTGCCAGAGATCGTCAAAAGACCGCTTGCCTTCGATCACGTCCGCCGTCATGAACCCGATCGAATCGCCGTTGAAGATGCCGGCGAACTCCGGTTGCGGCGGTCGCGGCAAGTGGCCAGAGGCCAGCGCGTATGGCATCCATTTCCGCCACAGGCGCAGCTCATGGTAGACGCCATCGCGCCAGGCGGCATCCAGCCAGGCAGGGTCGTCCGGTTTGCCGTCTTCGTCGGCATCCAGTTCGACCTTGCGCCCGTGTATGTCCGCCCGCAGCCACGATTGGGAAGTGAAGAAGTTATCGAAAAAGCAACCGTCCACCATCAAACCGCTGTCCAGGATGCGCTGGTAGGCGTAGCGGGCCTGGTATTCGGCCACGTACGGTTTGGTCAAGTTGAGCCGGTAGGTGCCCGGCCAGACTTCTATGCGGCTTCCTGTGGTGTCCTTCAAGTAGTAGTCGTCCGGCAAGTCGCGGTTCTCGACCACGTTGATCGAGGTCAGTATCAGGATGTTCGGGTTGAGCCTTCGCAAACGCCGGATCTGCGCGGGCGTGAAGCCCGCCCCGAGGTAAAGATCAATCCGCGATGCGTATTCCAGACCTTTGGCCGCCAGGTTTCGCCAGCCCCAGAGGTTGCCCTTGCGCGGGAAGGACGGGTTGACGTCAGGCAACGCACGGTATCTCAGGTGCAGTGCGTAATCGGCATGACTCTGGCAGCGCACGTATACGTCGTTCACCTGTGTCGTATCGGGGGAAAGCCCGCGAACGCGCGTGCGGTGCAAGGTGCCGCCCGCCCCGCTGTCGAAGGGGTGCATCTGAGGGAACTGGAGCGGCTCCCCCACCGACCATGCGCAACGGGTGGGGACCATGGAGCGGAGGGAAAGATCCAATTCGGTGGCGCCGGCCGGGAGCAAAGTGCTGGGCGGATCGGGGTCGCTGAGAGGAATCCCCGGGAATGTGTATTCCGCGCTCGCGCAGCCGTCGAACTCCAACCGGAAACGGTCGCCCTGGGAAGCACCCCCCAGCGACAGCCAGATCTCGTTTCCCCGCACCGGCTCCTGGCGGCCGGCCAAGGCGCGAATCTCCGCCGCGTCGAGCGCCCGGGCCAGGATGCGCACTTCGTCGAGCCAGTAGGCCGCGTCCGCGCCGGTGAGGCTTGCGCCGAGGCTGAAACGGTCGCCTGAGTCCTCGGGCGCCCAGTAATGCTTTTCGTTGGTGTCCGCGGTCTGGACACCGTCCACATAAAACTTGATGCGATTTTCGGTTGCCGACCAGGTGCAAGCGATGTGGTGCCATTCGCCGGGTTCCCAATCGCGCATGGAAGCGCTGGCGCCCCAAGCGCTCTGCCATTGGCCACGCACCGTGCCGCCCGCGTAGAGGGTCCCGGCGCGACCCGACTGCGCGACTTGCAGCGTATCGCCGTTGCGGGCCCGGTACTGGAACAGCACATGGTCCCGCTGGTAAACCTGATCCTCGGGTCGTTGGCGCAAAGCCACCCACATCTCCAGCGTTCCCTCGCGCAAGTCGAGGTGACCGGCGCTCGGATAGCTCAGGCGCCCGCCCGGCTCGAGCCCCACAGCCAGTCCCCATCGCCCTTCCACGTAGCTGACGCCCTGCGCCTCTAGCGGCTGGATCCCGGGCCATCCCACAAGATCGCCGTCAGCACCGAGCAGGAAAAGCTGCAAGTCCGGCGCCACCTCGCCGGGATGGTCATTGCGTACCCAGCGGTACCAGGCCACAGGACCGGAGAGGCGCGCGCGGAGGAAGAGGTAGTCGGGGGTCGGGACGAGCTGCGCTCCGGGGCAGGCACTGGCCGCAAGCCCCAGCCAGCCGAGCAGGAGCGTGGTCGTCATAATTGCAATCTTAGCTTCGCAGCCGCTGGCCGGCTGGGCGGTATCATTAGGTGTGAAGTGAAGCGAGTCCTGGCGTGGCTGTCTGTTTGCTGGCTGGCGATGGCGCAAGAGCGCTGGGTGCAGGTGCGCTCCGGCCCCTTCCAGGTGCTCTGGAGCGGGGGCGAGCGGCAAGCGCAAGAGGCCCTCAGCCAGCTCGAACAGTTTCGCTACGCGCTGGGCCGCGTGCTCTCACGCGAGGACCTGCGGCTCCCCTGGCCGCTGCGGGTGGTGCTGCTGCGGCGCACGCGAACGCTGGAAGCGCCCCTGCCCCCGCGAATGGGCCGCGACAGTTACATGGCCTCGCTGATCGCCGAAGGGCACCCATCGCCGGAGTGGCTGGGCGAGTGCGCGCGCCTGTTGCTGGAGGCCAACACGCAGCGGCTGCCCGAGGACGTCGAGGAAGGCCTGCTCGACTATTACTCGACGGTCCGTATCGAGGGAAGCCGCCTCACAGTGGGCCTGCCGCCAGCGAAACCCAAGCCAAGCTGGGCTCTGATTCACCTGCTCAGCCTCCACCCGGATTACTACGGCAAGCTGCGGCCGCTGCTTTACAACCTTCAACAGGGGCTCGATCCCGAACCGGCGTGGCGCAACGCCCTGGGCAAGACGCCGGAGCAGATCCGCAGGGAAGCCGCCGCGCATCTTGCCGCGGGCCAATTCGCCAGCGAGACTGTGTCGGGGCGGGCCCTGAACCCGCGCACCGAGTTCCGGCCGGAAGTTCTGGAAGCGCCCGCGGGCCAGCTTGCGCTGGCCGACCTGCGCCTGGCCCAGGGCCGCTCGCGGGAAGCGCGGGCGCTCTACGAATCGGTGTTGAAAGCGCACCCAGGCTCGGCGCAGGCGCAGGAGGGTCTGGGGCTGCTGGCTCTGGCTGGTGGCGATCGAGCGGCCGCGCGACAGCACCTGGAAGCAGCCATGGCGGCAGGCAGCCGCAACGCGCGCGTCTGGCTGGAAGCGGCGCGGGCGGAAGAGGATCCCGCCAAGGCCCTGCCCATGCTGCGCAAGGCGGCCGCGTTGAATCCCGCCTGGCCGGCGCCCCTGCGGTTGCTCGCCGAGCGCGAAACTGATGCCGAGCGCCGCATCAAAGCGCTGAGCGCCGCAGTGCAGCTTGCCCCGCGGGAGGCCGCCCTCTGGCGGGCGCTGGCCGAGGCGCAAGAGAAGGCCGGCGATTACCGTGCCGCCGCCCGCTCGTGGGCTGCCGCCGAGCAGGCCTCCAGGGACGAAGCCGAGCGCGCCGGGATCCGCGAGATCCGGCGCACGCTCGACCAACGGCGGCGCGAAGCGGAAGAAGCCGCGCGCCGGCGCGAGGCCGAAGAGAAGGAGCGCGAGGTGGCGCGTGTCAAGGAGGAAACGCTGCGCCGAATCCGCGAGGCCGAAGCGAAGGTGAACCGCGACGCCGGTCCGCCGCCCGCGAACGTGGTCCCGTGGTTCGAAACCGAGCGCCCATCGGCCCGCGTGCAGGGTCGGTTGCGCCAGGTGGATTGCCTGCGCGGGGCGTTGCGACTCGTCATCGAGTCCCGCGATGGCAAGCTAGTGCGCCTGTTGGTGCGGGACCCTTCGCGCGTAGTGGTGGTCGGCGGCGGCCAGCTCGAATTCGCATGCGGCCCGCAAAAGCAGCCGCGCGCGGTCACCATCGAGTACTTTCCGAAGCCCGATGCGGCCCTCGGCGCCAGCGGCGAGGTGGCGACCATTGAGTACCGCTGAAAGCCGGTTGGGTCCCGGCCGCGCCGACCGGTGGGGGCTCATGGCCATCTTCGTGATTTCTTCGGTTCTGAACTACCTTCATCGCCAGCTCCTACCCGCGCTGGCGCCCGTGGTCCGCCAGGAATTTGGTCTGGCCCACCGGGACTACGGCATGTTGCTGTCGGCTTTTTCCATCCCGTACGCGGCGATGGCGCCGCTGGCGGGCCTGTTGGTAGACCGGGTGGGCCTGCGGCGCGGCATCAGCCTGGCGGTGGCTGTGTGGTCGGTGGCCAGCGCGGCCACCGGCGCGGTGAGCAACTTCGCCGGGCTCGTGGCGTGCCGCATCGTGCTGGGCGTGGCGCAGGCGGCCGGAGTGCCGGCCACAGGAAAGGCGATCGCATTGTACCTTCGTCCGGAGGAACGCGCCATCGGCCACGGCCTCAGCCAGACAGGACTCAGCCTGGGCGCGATGCTCGCGCCGCCCGCGGCGGTTTGGTTGTCCGCACGCTATGGCTGGCGGGCGGCGTTTTTCGCAACTGGCATGGTGGGATTGCTATGGCTACCTCTGTGGAACTGGATGGCCAGCAAGGCGCCCGAACATGCCGCCCGTGGGATGCCCTCTCGCAGTGCACGCGAATTGCTGCGCGAGCGCGGCGTCTGGGCGCTGGTCGCAGCCAACCTGCTGAGCATGACGGTCTACACGCTGTGGAGCAATTGGACCACGCTGTACCTGGTCGAAGCGCAGAAACTGCGGTTCGAGCAGACCGCGGGCTGGGCTGCGCTGCCTCCCCTGGCCTCCAACCTGGGTGGTCTGGTGGGCGGGCTCGCTTCTCTGGCCCTGATCAAGCGGGGTGCGACGGCTGTCGCCGCGCGGATGCGCGTCTGCCTGGCCTGCGCCATACTGTTGCTGGGCACCGCGGCCGTCCCGCTGGCCCCCTCGCCCGCCCTGGCCGCAACAGGCATCGCGCTCAGCTTCCTCACGGTCTCGGCCTGGAGTGTTAACCTTTACACGCTGCCACTGGATCTGTACGGGGCGGACCGCGCGGCTTTCGCAACGTCGTTGCTCACCGCGGCTTACGGGCTGTTGCAGGCCGGCGTCTCGCCCATCTACGGGGCCTTGGCGGACCGCTACGGCTTCGCGCCGCTGTGCGCAGGCGTGGCCGGGTTGCCGCTAACCGCATGGCTGTTGCTGCGCCTGGCGCGGTTGGATAGACGGGCTTGAAGCAACGGATCAAGCGCATCGTTTTCGGTCTGCTCGGCAAGGATCCCGAGGCGGTGGTGGTCTCGTTCCTGACTGGCGAGGCCGGGCTGGCCTCGGCCATGCTAGACGAGGTTCTCCGGCTACTGCCCGACCGGCGGCACTTCGCCGTGGCATTGGAAGCCGCGCCCGAGCGCCCGGGCGTGACGCCGCTCAAGCTCGAACCAGGCAGCGCGTGGGAACTGTGGCGGCAACTGCGGCGCTTGTTCCGGGGCTACCGCATCGGGATGGCGCCGGTGCTGTTTGCCGGCGACCAGCGCTTCGCCCCGCTGCGGCGCGCCGCCTTCCTGCTGGCGCCCACGCGGATCCTGGCTTACAACGCGCGCCTGGAACGCCACCATCTGCGGCTGCGGACCTGGATCGCCTCGCTGCTTTTTTTGCGCGGCGTCCCTCTGGGTCGGATCTTCCTGCGGCCCCGGTGGTTGTTCCCCTTCAAACGCGACCGGTCGTATTACCCTGCGGCGTGGCGCGAGATCGTGGGCCGGCCGCCGGAACCGGGCCGCCGACGGGTGGCCGTGGTCTCGCCCTATTTTCCCTGGCCGCTGGCGCACGGCGGGGCGGTGAGGATCTACCACCTGCTGCGCGAGGGCGCGAAACATTTCGATATTTATTTGTTCGCGTTCAGCGAGGGCGCCGAACAAGATTACGGCCCCCTGCCCGAGCTTTGCGTGCGGATCGTGCTGGTGGGCAAGCCGCGCTACCGCGAGCCGCGCTGGGCCTCGCTCGCCCCGCCGGAAGTCTGCGAGTACCGCTCGCCCGCCATGCGCCGCGCCCTCGGCGACCTTTGCCGCAAGTGGGGAGTCGAATTGGTGCAGATCGAGTACACGCACCTCGCCAGCTACCGGGGCGACATCCTGGTGGCGCACGACGTCACCAGCGACCTCTACCGGCAGCTCTACCAGCGGCATCCCAGCCTCTCCGCCTGGTGGAACTGGCGGCGCTGGCGCCGCTTCGAGCTGCACGCGGCAAGTCGCTTCCGCCGCGTCGTCACCATGTCTGCCGAAGACTCCCGTTTGCTGCCCGGCGCGCGCGTCCAGGTCCTTCCCAACGGCGTGGACCTTGAGCGCTTCTGGCCCGAGCCCGAGACGCCCGGCCAGCGTGTGCTCTTCGTCGGCTCGTTCCGCCACTTTCCCAACGTCGCCGCCTATCGGATGCTGGTGGAACAGATCTGGCCCCGCGTGCGCGCATGCCTGCCGGAGGCGCAGCTCACGGTGGTGGGCGGGCCGGAACCGGAGCTTTACTGGCGCGAGCACACCGGGGAGCGGCGCGTGCCGGTGCCGGAAGGCGTCTTCCTGTTGGGTTTCGTGCGCGACGTGCGACCGCTATACGCGGAGTGCAACTTGGTGGCGGCGCCCACGCCGGTTTCGGCGGGCACCAATCTGAAGGTGCTGGAAGCCATGGCGATGGAGCGGGCCGTGATCGCAACGCCGCGCGGCTGCGCCGGGCTGGGGTTGGAGCACGGCGTTTCGGTCTGGATCGCCGAGGAGCCGGAATCGTTCGCCGCGGGCATCGTGCGGCTTCTCGAAGACGAACAGCTTCGCCGCAACCTGGCGGTGAACGCGCGCTGGCGCGCCGAAACCTGCTTCGACTGGCGCCAGATCGGGCTCCGGCAGAAGCTGCTGTGGGGAGAGCTGCTGCAACCGGCCGTACGGATCCGGGACGCGCGCCCGCGCGACCTGCCCGACCTGGAACGCATCGAGGTCGCTTCCCCTGAGGCAGCCATGTGGGACCCTCGGGAGTACCTCCGCTACCCGTGCCGTGTGGCCGAGGTCGAAGGGGAAGTGGCCGGCTTCATCGTCTGGCGGGTGACGGCACCCGGCGAGGGGGAGATTCTCAACCTTGCGGTCTGGCCGGAACGACGGCGCCAGGGCATCGCCACGCGCCTGCTGGAGTCGGTCCTGTCCGCGCCCGGCTACTCGTGGTTCCTCGAAGTGAGGGAGTCCAACCTGCCAGCCCGGCGACTTTACCAGAAACTCGGCTTCCGCGAGGTCGGCCGCCGGCCCTCTTATTACCGGGATACGGGGGAAGCCGCGGTTGTCATGCGGCGGGATTCGTGCTAATGTCGAATTGGCGGCCGGTGGCCAGGCCGCCGGCTTCGCGTTCGATGAGAAACGTCGCTTTCTCCCGCCGGCCCGCAATCGCGAGATCCCGTTCCAGATTCCCCGTGGGGTTCACGAGTGTGCACCGGCGCCTGGCGACGCTCCCAGGGAGTGAAGACTGATGCGCCTGACCGACGACGAACTCAAAACGCATCTGATCCAGACCGACGAGGAGTTCCGCCGCCTCGCCGAGCAGCACAACCAGTACAAAAAGCGGCTGCAAGAGCTGGCCGCGCGGCCTTACCTGACCGAGCAGGAGCAGATCGAGGAGATCCAGCTCAAGAAGCTGAAGCTGCGCCTCAAGGATCAGATGCAGCAGATCATGGAACGCTACCGCGCCCAGCAGCCGGCCTGAGCCGGCCGCGCGGCCCGGCGTCCTGAATCGCGCAGTTCGTCTGACGGCATCCTCAGGCAGCCACGCCCGCCTGCTGCAAAGCGCGGGTGATCTCGCCGACGGCTTTCTTGCCGTCGGCAAAGAGCATCAGGGTGTTGGGCGCCGCGAACGGGGGATTGGGGATGCCTGCGAAGTCCGGGCTCAAGCTCCGCTTGATGACCACAACAGTGCGCGCCTGATCTACGTCAATAATGGGCATGCCGGCGATGGGAGAGGCAGGATCGGTGCGCGCCAGCGGGTTGACCACGTCGTTGGCGCCGATCACGATGGCCACGTCAGTCTGCTTGAGCAGCGGGTTGATTTCGTCCATCTCCTTGAGGTCCTCGTAAGGCACGTCGGCCTCCGTCAGAAGCACGTTCATGTGGCCCGGCATGCGGCCCGCCACCGGGTGGATGCCATAGAGCACTTCCGTGCCGCGCGACTTGAGCAGGCTGGCCAGGCTCTGCACGGCGTGCTGCGCCTACGAAACGGCCATGCCATAGCCCGGCACGATGACCACGCGGCGGGCGGTTTCCAGTAACATGGCCACTTCCTCGGCCGAAGTCGCCTTGATCTTGCCCGCGTAAACGCTCTCGGCTTCCGCCGCCCGCACAGGATGCGCCCCGAAGCCGCCGAAAAGCACATTGGCCAGCGAACGGTTCATCGCCTAGCACATGATGCGGGTCAGAATGATGCCCGAGGCCCCGACCAGAGACCCCGCGATGATCAGCATGTGGTTGTTGAGCACGAAGCCGGTGGCCGCCGCCAGCCCGGAGTATACGAGTTCAGCAGCGAAATCACCACCGGCATGTCGGCCCCGCCGATGGGGATCGTCACCAGCACGCCCAGCACAGATCCGGCCGCAGCCAGGCCCCAGTAGGCGCCTGTCTGCTCGAGCGCCTGCACCACCCAAGCGCCCAAGGCCAGCGAAACCGCCAGCACTAGGCCGTTGAGCAGGTGCTGGCCGCGGAACACCACGGCGTTGCCGGTGATCAGCTCCTGGAGCTTGGCGAAGGCCACCAGGCTACCCCAGAAAGTCACCGCGCCGATCAGGCCCGAAGCCGCTGTGGCCACCTTGAACTGACCGCTCAGCGCGCCGGGAACCGTCTGGGCTTCGATCAAGGCAGCCCCCGCCACCAGCAAGGAGGCCGCGCCGCCGGAACCGTTCAGCAGGGCCACCATCTGGGGCATGGCGGTCATCCGAATCTTGAGCGCCAGAACAGCGCCGGCGGCCGATCCGACCACCAAGCCCAGCAGGATGGTTTCATAGCTCACGATGCGCTGGTCGGGCAGCGTCACCACACCGGCGATCAGCATGCCGGCAGCGCCGAGCAGGTTGCCGCGCACCGCGGTGCGCGGGTGCGAGAGCAGCTTCAGCCCGAAGATGAACAGCGCGGAAGCCAGCAGGTATGAGAGATTGACGATCCACTGCGGCACGGCTTACTTTCTCCGGAACATTTCGAGCATTCTGTGTGTGAGCACGAAGCCGCCCACCACGTTGATGGTGGCGAAGATCACCGCCAGCAGGCCCAGCGCCGTGGTCAGCGCGGTGTGCCCCACGCCGGCCGACAGCAGCGCCCCTACCAGCGTGATCCCGGAAATGGCATTGGAACCCGACATCAAGGGCGTGTGCAGCGTGGGCGGGACTTTCACGATCACCTCGAATCCCACGAACATCGCCAGCACGAACACGGTGATGGCGGCAATCAGAGTTTCCATGGATTCCTCCCCAACTTCTCAATCGGCGGCGGCCAGCGCCGCCTCGCGCAACCGCGGGTGAACGATCTCGCCGTCGCGCGCCACCAGGGTTTCGCGAACGATCGGGTCGTCGGCGTCCAGCCAGAGCCGGCCATCGCGCACCAAATGAGTCAGGAATGCAGCCAGGTTGCGGGCGTACATCTGGCTGGCGTCATTGGGCACGGTGGAGGGCAGGTTGGTCGGCCCCAGGATGGTGACGCCGTGAAATTTCACCACCTCGCCGGGACGGGCCAGCTCGCAGTTGCCTCCCCTATCCGCCGCCAGATCCACGACCACGGCGCCAGGATGCATGGCGGCGACCATCTCCTGCGTGATGAGTAGGGGAGCACGGCGGCCCGGCACCGACGCCGTGGCGATCATCACGTCGCTGGATGCGACCACACGCGCCATCAGCTCGCGCTGGCGGCGCTGGAAACTTTCGTCCTGCTCGCGGGCGTAGCCGCCGGCGTCCTCGCCCACCGCTTCCAGGGGCAGTTGAACGAAGCGCGCGCCCAGGCTTTCCACCTGTTCTCTGGCCGCGGGCCGCACGTCGTATGCCTCGACCACCGCGCCCAGTCGCCGCGCCGTGGCAATGGCTTGCAGGCCCGCCACGCCGGCGCCGATGACGAACACGCGCGCCGGCGCGATCGTACCCGCCGCGGTCATCAGCATGGGGAACATCTTGGGCAGCCGTTCGGCGGCGAGGATCACGGCCTTGTAGCCCGCCACCGTGGCCATCTAGGAGAGTGCATCCATCGCTTGTGTGCGGCTGATCCGCAGCATGAGATCCAAGGCGAAGGCCAGCACGCCCCTGGCCGCCACCTCTTCGAGCTGCCGGCCTGCCCAGAGCGCGTCGAAGAAGCCAACCAGAACCTGATCGCGACGCAAGCGGTCCAGATCCTGTGCCGCGGCATCCAGGCGCGGCGAATACGCGTGAACGCGGGCAATGACATCGGCGCTGCGGTACAGTTGGTCACGGTCCGCCAGCCGCACGCCCCTGGTCTGGTAGGCCCCGTCGGGGAACCCGGCCTCCTCTCCCGCCCCGCGCTCCAGCACTAATTTCAGTCCCGCGCGCTCGAGCAAATCCACGACAGATGGCGTCAGCGCCACGCGCCGCTCGCCCGGAAAGGTTTCCTTGGGAACACCGACGATCATCGCTTCGCTTAAGCAGATGCTGCCCGGGCCCGAAAGTCACAAAAAGGTGGCCTGCCCCCTCATCCGGGAGGCAGGCCGCGCGAAGAGGAGGGAAGAAACGCGGCTGGAATTCGCGATCAGCGGGGCCGGCCTGCCCTACCGCCGCCACGCGCCCCGCCTTCGGCCGAACGGGACGCGCCGCCGCCACGGATCTCACCGCCGCCACGCGCCTCGCCACCGCGGATTTCGCCACCACGAGGCACGCCGCCCCAGCGAGGTCCGGCCGGACGAACAGGCTCCCCGCGGATCTCACCGCCCCAACGGGGACCGCCTTCGGCACGCGGCGCAACACGTTCCCGCACGATGGGCGGGTTGATCAGGATCGGCTCGGCGTGCCGGCTTTCGGGCCCACGAGGTTCGGCGTTCCTCGGCTCGGAGCGCCACGCAGGCTCGCCCCACGGAGGCGTGACAGGGCCCGCATCCAGTTCGCCCCGTCGCACCCCGCTACGCGGCATCGCGAAGCGCCGCCATCCCTCGTCGTCATTCTGGCGACGGGAAGCGCCGCCGCGTTCCCTGGGCGCAGTGGACGGCTCATGCGCGGCGCCGGCGGCAGCGCCTGCTTGGGGCGCACCGGGCGCTAGAGCAGGCTGGCGATTTAGCGGCTCACCGAAACGGCGCCAGCCGCGTTCGCCCGCATTGCGCGGCACGTTTCCGGCATCCGTGGCGCCAGCTCCAAAGCGCTGCCACTGCCCCGTTTCGGTGCTTTCGATCCGCGGCAGATTCGCATCCCGGCCGCGCACAGGCTCTCCGACCCGACGCCAGCCCGCGGCAGGCGCTCCGCTCTCGGCAGCGCCCTGCGTGCGGGCGGGCTCGCCGATGTGACGCCAGCCGCGGTTCTCGGTCTGGTCAGCGGGCTGCGGCGCGGTCTCGGCTCGCCATACCCGGACTCCCTCGGCCCGCGGCAGGCTGCCGGCGTCCGTGCGTGCGGCGGCTCCTGCCGGGCCCGGCGCGCCACGACCGGGTTCGGCGGCGCGAACTGCCTCACCCGCACGGGCCGAAGGGGCCGCGGGCTGCTCAGGCACGGCGAAAACCCGGCGCACCATGGACTCCATCCCGCGGCGTTGTTCCTCGAAGGGGACACGCTCGACCGGCGTGGCCGGACGGCGAGCGAAGAAGCGCTCGGGCTCGCTGCGAACCACGGGCGGGGCGATGCGGACCGGCCGGTCCACGAAGCGGATGCTTTCGCGAGCGGGCACGACCGGTACCGGCCCCTGGATCAGAGCGGCGCGCCTGATCTCGGCATCGGTCGCCGGCAGCGGCTGGATCCGCCCGCCGCGGACGAACCCGTCGGCGTCCGCACCGCTGATGGCGTTGACGACGCGCGCATTGCGGTAGATGTTGATGATCTGCACGTTGTTGACGATGCGTACGCTGTTGTCAACATAGACCGGCGCTCGGTAACCCCGGTAGTAGCGGGGACCGTACCACGGGTAGAACGGTTCGTAAGGCGCCAGCGGCACCCAGCCAATCCGCCCGAAGCCGAAGCCCACGTGCACCCCGCCCACGCCGAAGCCGAAAAACGCCACCAGCGCGGGCCGCCAGTAATGCCGGTGATGAGGCGGGCCCGGATACCAGCAC
>JBMFPL010000022.1:0-17667 GCA_049969115.1 Bryobacteraceae bacterium
CTGGCACCCGGCAGCCGCCGAAAAATGCACTGCGGCCGCGATCTGCGGCCCCAGCGCGATGCTGACGTGTGGCGCCACGCCGACGCCCGCCGCGGCGGCCGCTCCCGCAATGCGCAGCGCCAGCGTCAGGCCGCAGCGGCCCAGATCCGGCTGCACGTAACGGATAAGGCCTTCGCGCAAGAACGGCTCCAGCTCGTGCAGGCCACGGTAACTTTCGCCCACCGCCACCGGGATGTCGAAGCTGGCGGCCAGGCGGCGGTGCGGCTCGATCTCGTCCGGCGGAAACGGGCACTCCAGCCACGCCAGTTGCAGCCGTTCGAGCTCGCGCAGGAAGGGCTCGTCGCCCGGCAACTCGAGCCGCCAGAGGGCGTCCACCGCCAGCGCCGCCCTGCCATCCAGCGTCGCGGCAAGATCATCCAGCGCGTGCAGCAACTCGGCGCGCTCGCAATCGAAAAAGACCTTGATCAGCCGGAAGCCGGCCTCGCACGCCGCGCGAGCCGCCGCCAGACGAGCGTGGCGATCGGCGCCCGAAAGCCCGCTCAAGTATGCGGGTACGCGCGACCGCCACGGGGCGCCTTCCACCAGCGCGGCCACGGGCCGGCCGGAGAGTTTGCCGGCCAGATCCCATAGCGCCAGGTCCACGCCGCTGATGGCGTCCAACATGAAACCCGAAGTTTGCCCGCGCACGCGCATGGTCTGGTACATGCGCAGCCACAAAGTGCGAACCGTCTCCACGCAGCCATCGAACGGCTGGCCAGCGAGCACGGGCGCGAGCAGATCCTCGATGATCGTCGCCGCCACGCGGGGCGCCAGCGGCGCTTGAGCCTCACCCCACCCCTGGGCACCATCGTCCAGCGTCACCCGCACCAGCACCGTTTCGAAATACTCGGAGTACAGGGCCGGGTACACCGCCGACCAGCGATAGGCGCCCGCAGCTTCGCCCAAGTGCGTGGGCGAGCCGGCCGTCCCCGTGGCACGCCCTGCCTCGCGCGGCAAGCGAACGGGGAAGGCTTCTACCGAGCGGATGGCGGGCGGCGCCGAAAGCGGCATCTCACTCGCGCCAGCGCCGCGCCAGCAGCGCGCCGCCGTCAATCACGTAGGTGCTCCCGGTGATCCATGAAGCCTCCTCCGACGCCAGGAACAACACCAAATGAGCCACGTCCTCGGGCGTGCCCAGCCGCCCCAGCGGGTGACGGCGACGATTCAACTCCCGCGCCAGTTCGGGATCGGGATGTTGCTCGAAGGAGGCGCGCAGCATCGGGGTGTCCACGGAAGCCGGACACACACAATTGACGCGAATGCCCGCCTCGGCCAGCTCCAGCGCAGCCGTACGCGCCAGGGTGATCAGCGCGCCCTTGGACACCGAGTAAGCCGACAGCCCCGGCGCGCCCACGATGCCGGTGATCGAAGCGAGCAGCACGATCGCACCCCTACCGCGCTGCATCATCGCGGGCACGAAGGCTTGCATGAGAAGGTAGGCGCCGAATACGTTCACGCGCTGGATCCGCTCGAACTCGTCGTAGGAAGTTGAAAGGGTATTGCGAAAGGTGGTGATCGCGGCCGAATGCACCACCACGGACGGGTCCCCGAGTCTCTCGCGGATCTCGCCGGCCAGCCCAGCCACCAGCTCGGCGCGACTGACGTCGCAGGCGAACCAATGCAAACCGTCGCACTCCGGTCCCGCCTTCAGGTCCACCGCAGCCACGCGGGCGCCCTCGGCAGCGAGCCCACGCGCCACCGCGAAACCGATGCCGCCCGCGGCGCCGCTCACCACGGCGATTGCGCCCTCGAAGCGCCGCCGGGAGACTCCTGCGCCGGGACCGGTTCCCATCGCTGACATCCCGCCGCTCATTCGGCCACTCCCGCTGACCGGCTTTCCACGGCTGCTGCCAGGGAGTCACGGGCGCGGAAGATGTGCCGGCGCAAGCCTTCGATCAAGCCCGCTAGGTCGCGCGCTTTCACCGCCTCCAGGATGGCTCGATGCTCGAGCCGCTCCTGCTCGAGCCGCCCTGGCCAGTGCTTGTCGGCCGCGTGGATGCGGGCGATCTGGATGTGGGCGTGAAGGCTCTCGTAGAGCTTGCGGAGCCGCTGGTTGCCCGCCGCTTCCAACAGCACCATGTGGAACTCGCAATTGCTCGCTTCGTGAGCTCGCCGGTCTTCCGCGGTGCGTACCGGACGCGCCATCTGCTTGAGCAGCTCTTTCATCCGCTGGACGTGCTGGCGAGTGATCCGGCCGATAGCCTGCTCGGCAGCCAGGCACTCCAGCGCGCAGCGCACGTCGAAGGTCTCGCGAACGTCCCGGGCGGAAAGACGGGCCACGAAGGTGCCGCTGCGCGGCCGGATTTCCACCAACCCTTCCGCCGCTAACAGTTGCAGCGCATCGCGCACGGGAGTCAGACTGACATCGAGTTTTTCGGCCAGCTCGGCCACGTCCAGTCTCTCGCCGGGCTGCAAGACGCCGTTGAGGATGGCCTCGCGCAGCGCGCTGTGCACGGCGTCGAGCGCGCGTTCCCTCTTGACCCGGGTCAGCTCCATCGCCTCGCTCCGCCAGATTCGCTCAATGCACCGCCACTGCTTTCACCATATCGGCGCTCACGCAGCTCCGCAACCGCCTGATGCGCACCACGCCCCTACCCGGCTGAAAAGCGAACGCGCCCAGGCTGTTCCAGCCTGCCGGGCCGCTGGTAAAATCCAACTGCCTGCGATGGACCCCGCCAGAAGCCTCGATCTCCACTTCCGCCATCCCGCCCTCGAGCCTCTGGCAATTCTTGTACAGAAAGATCTCGTACGTGCCGGCGGCGGGCAGATCCAGGCGCCACGAAGCGCTGGCCTGCTCCGTGCAGGAGCGACGCCAGCCAGCGTCAGCATAACCGCCGCGCGTCACCCGCTCCCAGGCGCCCGATTCCGAGTACTCCGGATCGCCGTCGTCCACGTAGAGATCGCGCTGGTAGACGGCGGCGTGCTCGACGAGCATTTCGCCCGGCAGTTGCGAGTCGTCCACCGGGCCGGCGAGCGCAGTGTGCGCGATCGCGGTGAGCCAGAGGCTGGTCCGGTCGTGCTCGCCTTCCTCGGGCGGGTACGGCAACACGCACCGCAGGTCACCGTCAACGAAAAACCGCACCCCGCGCTCGGTCCATTCGAAGCCGTAGTTGTGAAAGTCCGCCGTGGCATCGAACCCCAGTGGCCCACGGTAGACGCCCGGCGCGCAGGTGGAGCTGCGGCTCTCGGTGGGACCGAGCCAGCGAATCAGCCCCATGTGTCCCTTGACGGGCAGATCGGAGTCGAATTCGATCGCGTCAATCTCGGTGCGAATTCCGGCGGGGTAGGTGGTTCCCGGCGATGCGATCATGGCCCACACCGACTGGTGCCAGCCCGCCCCGCCATGCATCTTCACCCGCGCCTCGAAGTACCCGTAGCGGAAACTGCGGCGGCTGATCACCCCGCCGCCTGTGTAGCGCTTGCCGCGGTGCTCCTGCTTGCGCAGGGCAATCACCAGTTTGCCGTCGCGAAGGAAGACGTTTTCGGGCCGCTGGGAGCTGTCCATCTTCACATCCATCCGGTACATCCAGCGCGACTCGTCCAGACGGGCGCCCGAGAAATCGTCAGCGAACACCAGCGAGTAACCGGGCGGCGGGTGCGAGGGCTCGAGAGCCGGCATCCCTGCCGCCAAGAAGACTGCAAGCAGCAAGCCAGTCAGCTTATGCATGGTCTGCACGCCTCGCGGGCATGACTCCCACGCCCTCCTCGGGCGGCGCGCCTTCGTCCACCCAGCGGCGCAGGTGCTCCAGCTCGCGCAGCCCCTGTGCGTCCAGCTCCGCCGTCGGCGGGCGGACGCGAGGGGAGCGGATGACGCCGCGCGCCGCCAGGCTGTGCTTGGCGGCGGAAACGCCCAGGGCGGGCTGCAATTCGTAGCGAATCAGGGGCAGGATGTGCACGAACCGTCTCCAGGCCCCTTCGCGATCGCCGGCCTCCAGCAGCCGCCAGATGCGGACGAATTGCGGGATCATGTCTGAGTTGGGCATCACGCCGCAAGCGCCCCGCTCATGTTCTTCGATCAGGAACTGCCCGTTCAAACCGCTAAACAGCGCAGCCCCGGGCGCTTGCCGGAGAATGGCGCTCATTTTAGGGGCTGTCGGGGGCGCTTCGATTTTGGCGTAGCGCACTCTTTCGATCTGGCTTAGCATCCGCGCGACCAGCGCGGGCGACATCGACACTTGGGTCACCAGCGGCGCGTCCTGCACCACGATAGGAATGCGCACGGCCTCGCTGATCGCCTCGAAGAAACGGAACACGCCGTCCTCGCCCGGCCTCAGCAGGTAGGGCGGCAAGACCATCACCGCGTCCGCGCCCAGGTCCTCAGCCTGGCGGCAATTTTCCGCCGCCGCCCGCTGGCCCGTATGTCCCGCGGCCACCACCAGCGGGACTTCGTCACCTGCCTCGCGCCGGATCAACTTCAGAAGGGTCCTGCGTTCGTCATCGCTCAACGCATAGCCCTCGCCGGCCATGCCGAACAGGGCCAGCCCGTGCGCTCCCGCTTCCAATAAGTGGTGCACCAGCCGAATCTGGCTTTCCAGATCCAGGCTGCCATCGTCACGAAAGGTCGTGCTGACCACCGGAAATACGCCTGCCAGGGTTTTCATTGCGTTTGCCTCGAGGGCTCGGGCTGCTCGGGGCAGGAAGCGGTGCGGGGCGCCGCCTCCCGCCCCTCCTGAGAGTGCTCAAAACAGCACTTTCAGGCCGAACTGAACCACCCGTGCGTCGCGCGCCGAAGTGATGGTGCCGAAGCTGGCGCTGGCGTTCTTGCCGTCGGGGCCTGGACTGAACCCGGCGGCTGGCCGGCCCAGGTTGACGTGGTTCATGAAGTTGAAAGCCTCAGCGCGGAACTGGAGGTTGACACGCTCCGTCAGGCGGTTATTTTTCATCAGCGAGGCGTCCCAGTTCAGTGTGGCGGGGTTGCGGACATCGGGCAAGGTGCGCCCAACCGTCCCCACGGTGAAAGGCGGCGGGTTGTAGAACACCTCGGTGTTGAACCAGCGCTTGGTGGAACGTTGGCTGCGCGGCAGCTTGGCCGATCCAGTAGCGTTGGGTCGGTTGGCCTGGTAGTTGCTCGCACCGCTGACGATGACGGGCGTGCCCGTTTGCATCACCCCGATGGCGTTGAGCTGCCAGCCGCCCACCACCGAGCGCAGCCACCGCGCTTGCGGATTCCATGACTTGCCTGCGCCGAAGGGCAACTCGTAGATCAGGCTGACCACGGCTCGCTGCGAGACATCGAGCGGGTCAACGGCCCGGGCCAGCCGCCGGTTGTAAAGCCCGTCCTGGAATCCGATGTCGTTCTGCTCCAGATTCCAGTTCACGGGGGTGTTGAGGCTGTCGCTGATGGTCTTGCCTGCCGTGTACGCGAGGCTGACGAACAAGCCCCGGGCAAAATTCCTTCGCACGTTGAGCTGGAACTGGTGAGCGATGAAGTTCCCCATCAGCGGGTTGTAGATGGTGACCGCGTTGTAGTAAGGGAACGCCATCAGCAGGCGCTCACGAGTAACCGTGCGGCCGCCCAGACCGCCGGGAACGATGCCCGCCCACGGATTCGGCACCTGGTCGAACAGCCGCAGGCCCACTTCCTGCCGGACTCGCGGATCCACCTGGTTCAGGTTGTAGCCGGAGGAAATGAAGCCGTTGCCCTTGTTGCCTGCGTAGGTGGCGTCGAGGAGCCACCCGCCGATCTGATGCTGGAGACTTGCGTTCCACTGCTGGTTGAGCGGGGTATGGCCAATGTCTTCGGTCCACGACGCCGACTGGCCGAGCAGGGCGCTGGGGCCCGCCGCCGCTCCCGGCGCCTCCATGGGTGGATAGGGGAAGCCCGCGGCAAACTTGAAGGCGGCCTTGCCAGGCTCTGAAGTCACGTAGCTGGTGGTCGTGGAGGCGAACAACTGCGTGTTGCCGAAGAAGTCGCGGTAATGGATGGCGGGGTAGTAGATGCCGTAGCCGCCGCGGAACACGGTGCGGCCATTGCCGGACAGGTCCCAGGCGAAGCCGAAGCGCGGGCCGAAGTCGTTGTAGTCCTCCTTGCGGAAGGACCGCGGCTGGCCGTCGCGGCCGGCGTACACCGTGATGCCCGGCATGCCCGTGCGCGGCTCTTTCGCAACCGGATCGAAGCTGATATGACCGTCATGGCGCTCGACCGGCTTTTTCTGGAAGTCGTAACGCAGGCCCAGATTCAGCGTGAGCCGCCGGCTGACTTTCCAGTCGTCCTGCACGAACCAGCTCAGCGAATATCCCACGAAGGTGGCACCAGTCACCCGGTCGCAGGTGGCGCTGGTCACGTCACCCAGAAGGAACTGGGCCAGGTTGGAACCCGTGCCCGCGGGGCTCTGCGGGTTGGTAGTCAATCCGGAGAAGTTGAAGCTGCCGGAAAGCGCCGAACCCTGGCGGTTGCTCCCCTGCGGCAGACGCAGGTTCACCCCGAACTTCATGGTGTGGCTACCGGTGACTTTGGTCACCATGTCCTGGATGTCCCAGTTCAGCGAAGCGCGCGTCCCGTATGCCTGACCGCCGATGGCGCCGAAGCCGAAGTTGATCAGCGGGAATTGTTCCGGCGGCACGGTGGGAGGAAGGCCGAGCTTGCGCGGCCAGTCGCGCCCGCCGTTGACGGCGCGGAAGGTAAAGAACTGGCGCGAAATGCCCACGCGCAGGTTATTGATCAGGGTGGGCGAGAGAACGTGGGTGTCCGAGAGCATGGCGTTGCGGTTGGTCTGGTCGTCGCGCCGGTCCTGACCCACGGTCGGGTCGGTGAAGAAATTGGTGCCCGCGTCGGGCGGCGGCGAGAAGGTGTCGTGCTCGGCCTCGCTGTAACGCACGAAAAGCGAGTTGCGGTCGCCGAAGCGGTGATCCACGCGGACGTGCATTTGCGTCCAGTCGGTCTTGGCGACGCCCACGTTCTGGAAGTTCTGGGCCTGGGTGTAGGGATTGATGGGCGGCTTGTTGGGCTGCGGCCAGAAGTCCAGAATCTTGGGCGTGATGGCATCGAAACGGCTTCGCGGCACCCGGTTGCCAGGGAAAACGTCGCGGATCTGACCGGCGCCGGCGGGATTGGGCCGCGTGGTGTCCGGGTCGTAGACGGGGATCAGGACGCCGCTGGCGGTGTACCAGTTGCTGAAGTCCCCCTGCCGCCAGGATGCGATGGGCGTGGTGGCGATGTTGGGCCAGCTCCGCCTGAGCAGGTACTGCTCCCAGTTGAAAAAGCCAAAGGTGCGGTTTTTAATGAAGGGCCCGCCCAGCGAGGTCCCGTACTGGTTGTAACGCAGCGGCAGCTTGCTGACGGCGTAGGTGTTGCGCGCGTCGAACTTGTCATTGCGCACGAACCAGTAGGCGGTGCCATGTAGCTCGTTGGTGCCGGACTTGGTCACCAGGTTGATTGCGCCGCCCGCGGTGAAGCCGTACTCGGCCGACATGGTGCCGCTTTGAACCTTGAACTCCTCGACCGCATCCACGGCCAGGGGCACGGCCACCTCGCCGATGTAGCTCAAAGTGTTGTTGTTGCCGTCGAGCATTTGCGCGTTCATCGAGTTAGGGCCGCCGTTGATGGAAATCGAGGACAGCCCGATGCCGCGGTCGCCGAAGCCCGATTGCAGCGGGCCGGAGTTGGCCACTACGCCCGCGGTGAGGAGGGTGAGGGCCAGCGCGCTGCGGCCGTTCAGGGGCAGCTCCTGCACGCGCCGGTTCTCGATCACCTGCCCTAGGGTGGCGCTGCCGGTATCCACCAGGGGCGTCTGGGCAACTACCTCGACGGTCTCGGCCAGTTGCCCGATCTCCAGCCTCAGGTTGATCTCAGCGTTCTGGTTGACTTGGAGACGGATGCCGGAGCGGACGGTTTTCTTGAACCCTTGCATTTCGGCGGAAACCGCGTAGTTGCCCACGGGCAGGCCGGGAGCGGAGTAGTAACCAGCCTCGGTGGTCTGGGTGCGGAAGACGGCGCCGGTGTCCAGATTGGTTACCTCGACGCGGGCGCCTGCCACCACAGCGCCCTGCGGGTCGGTGACGATGCCGAAGATGCCGGCGGTTCCCTGCTGTCCCCAGGCGGCGCGGGCCAGGGTCAGTGCCAGCAGGAGCGCTGGATAGAGGGCTCGCAAGTGGTTTTTCATGAGACTGCCTCCGGGTTTGGAACTGTCATCTGAAACTTCAGGCGACTCAAAATGGTGCCACAGCCCGCCGGGATTGTCAAGAGAGAAGCTGGGAGCAGGGCTCCAATTGAAATATTTTGTTTCAGATTGCAGCCCCGGGGCGGGCGTGCTACAATGCCGCCATGCGCGGCCTGGCTCGCCTCGGCTCGGCTCTCCTCGCCGGCTCTGCCCTCTGCGCTCAATCGCCCCTGCGGATGGCCAACGAACGCTACCTGGTCGTGGCCGGCCAGGCCATCCGCGTCGCACTGACCGGCGCCTCCGTGGCGCGCGAACTCGCGCCTCTGCTCGAGGTCCTTTACTCGCAGGCCGATCCCGGCTATGCCATGTTCAACGCCCTCAAGGACGAGGTGACCGCCACCGCCTCCTGGAAACCAGCGGGCGCCCGCACCCAGGAGACCGACCTGTACCGGGCTGCATCCCCGATCAGCCTGCGGGCTTTCTCCTGGCAAAGCCAAGGCCCGAATCGCGTCCGCTACCAGTTCCCCGCTCATCCCCAATTCGAGGTCGCCCTGGCGGTGGAACTGCCCGGCGGTCGCGAGGCGCCCGTGCTTGAGCTGGAGCTGGTCCCGCGCGCCCCAGGCTTTTTTTCCGTGGGGCTGGCGTCGCTGGCACCAGAGGCCGCCACCGACCAGGAATTCCTCTTCCAGCCGCTGGTCTGGCAGTGGAAACGCTTCCCGACCCGTTCCTACCTGACTCCGGAGCACTTTGCCAACACGCCGGCCGTGTTCCGCACTCGCGGCGGGGTGACCGAGGGGCTGGCCGCCGATCCCCGCGAAATCCCGTACCGCTTCGCCACCGCGGAGAACTCCCGCTTCGGCTTGTTGCTCCGCGAAGCCGCAGGCCGCTGCCGGCCCACCCTGTTCGCGCCTGTCTTCGGCGGGGCGGAATCACGCCGCGCGCCCGGCGAGCGCTACCGTTTCCGCGCCCGGTACATGCTGGCTGCCGGCGGCTGGTACGCCGGCGTCGTGCATCTGTTCCGTGACATCCTCGGCTACCGTTGCGAGCGCCGCAACGCCACCCATTCGCTCAACCAGACGCTCGAGAACATGATCGAACTCGGCATGGACGACGTGTACTCGGGTTGGGTGGAAGATCTGCGCGGCTTCGACTACCGCTTCGACGTGCCCGGCACGGTGAAGGTGGTCTCGGCGCTGCACGCGCTGGGAATCGCGCTCATGACCGGCGACAGCGAAATTTACCGCCGCCGCGCACGCCCCCTGATCGAATACGTCCTGTCGCGCGAAAAGTACCTGTTCGCTATCCGCGAGGACATCAAGGCACAAAGCCCGTCCCACTATCTGCGCGGGCCTTGCGTGGAGCTCGGCGAACTGGCCAGCTTGCACCGGATGATGCCCGCCTCGCAGGTCTTCCGCCGCGAGGCCGAGCGGGTCTTCGGCCGCGCCCGGGCGCTTAACCTCGACACTGTGACCGGCGGCGGATCGTGGCAGGACGAGCTGGCCATGTACCGTATCACGGGCAACCCAGCGCGGCTCGAACGGGCGCGCCGCGGCGCCGACGAACACATTCGCAACGAGCTGGAGCGTCTGCCCGAAGATTTCACCACCAACCCCGCGCTGCGCGACAAGCAGGCATGCTTTTACACAGATTACGGCCCGCGCTGGTTCGACCTGTTCGAACTCTACGAAGAAACCGGCGAGCGGAGATACCTCGAGGCAGCCGCCACCGGCGCCCGCGCCATGCTCCTGTTGTTGCGTTCCCACCCCTTCGCGCCCGAGCAAATCATCACGGTCAACGCCAGCGGGCGCGTGCCAGGTGTCTTCGCCTGGCGCCGCATCAGCGAATCCGAGCGCGTTCCCTTCGACTCCACCAGCCGTGTTCCCGAGCAGCGCATTCCCGCCTGGCGCACATCCCTGGTCGGGCTGCCTCCCGAGCAAGGCCGCACCTACAACGGCGGCGGCCCCATCATGCTCACCCATCACGCGGCCTGGTTGCTGCGGCTCGCCGCGCTCACCGGGGACACCCTGCTGGCCGACGCCGCCTATAACGCCGTGCTCGGGCGGTACGCGAGCTTCCCCGGCTACTATTTCCGCTCGCTGGAAACCAACATTTACCAGTTACCCGACTATGCCCGCCGACCCTACGAAGAGATCAAATACAATGCTATCTTCTACAACCACATCTGGCCTCACATAGCCTTGCTGGCCGACTTTCTGGTAAGCGACGCTTTTTACCGCTCGGGAGGAGAAATCGCTTTCCCTTCTGTCTACGCGCCCGGTTATGCCTTCCTGGTCAGCAAGGTGTACGGTCACGCCCCCGGCCGCATCTTCGGCGACCGCGATCTGCGTCTGTGGCTGCCGCGCCGCGCCGCTCGTTTGTCCACCACTGCGGTCAACCACCTGTTCGCCACCGGGCCGCGCGGCCTCTATCTGGTGCTCATGAATACCGAGGACAGGCCGCTTCGGGTGGCAGTGCAACTCAACGCCGATATCATCCCTTACGACGCCGATCGCGCCTATCCTTTGGTCGCACTGGGTCGCGATGGCGAACGGGCTGCGGGCCAGATGCGCGACGGCGCCTTCGATCTGGAGGTGGCGGCGCGGGGGTTGACGGCGGTGCGCATCGGAGGCCTGCGCGCTGAGAACCCGCTGGCGCGCGCCGGCGCGTCAGTTTCCCTGTCCGCCCGAGCCACCGGGTACCTACGCCGGAGTTTTCCCGAACCGGCGCTGGGCACGGTCACGGCCATGCTGCTCAATTTCGTCTCGGAGTACTCGGATGCTTACATTTACTCCGACGCGACAGAAAAACAGGTACGCCGCATGCGCCTGGTTTGGCGCGCGGGCAATGGTCCCGAGGGCAGGATAGAAGACGGATCTTATCCCTACGAATTCAGCTTGCGGCTGCACGATCCGAGCGCGCCGCTGCGTTTCCGGCTGGAGGTCGAATCGGTGGCGGGCGTCTGGCAGCGCACGCCCGAGTTGGAGCTGACAAACTGATGGGGCGCTCCCCAGCGATCCCTGGCTCGCCGGTTCCGCGGTCCAGGCGCGGCTGCATGGAAACCAACCCATGAGGCGCATCCCGCACCTGCGCTGGTGGATTACGGGGTTACTGTTCGCCTCCACGGTGATCAACTACGTGGACCGCCAGACGCTGTCCATTCTGGCGCGCACCATCCAGAACGAGCTGGGCATGAGCGAGCTGGACTACGCACACGTGGTGCAGGCCTTCCTGCTAGCCTACACGGTCGCTTACCTGCTGGCGGGTCGCATCACGGACTGGCTGGGCGCCCGCCTTTCGCTGGCGCTGTTTCTGGGGTGGTGGTCGCTGGCCGATTTGCTGACAGGCCTGGCGCGCTCGGCGTTTTCGCTCGGCGTGTTGCGGTTCTTGCTGGGCCTCGGGGAGGCCGGCAACTACACGGCAGCGCCCAAGGCGGTCTCGGAGTGGTTCCTGCCCCGAGAACGCGCGCTGGCCGTGGGCATCTACACGGCGGGCGCCATGGTAGGGGCGACCATTTCCCCGCCGCTCATCAGTTGGCTCGGCGGCGCATTCGGCTGGCGCATGGCCTTCGTGGCCACGGGCGCCATGGGCCTGCTGTGGCTGATCCCGTGGCTGTGGCTGTATCGCGAACCCTGGCGCCACCCACGCATCAGCGCCGAAGAGGCGGCTCACGTTCCGCCGCGCCCGCCAGCCGCCGAGGGTGGGGTGTCCGAGTGGGAGAACTGGAAAAACGTTCTCTCGCTTCGCTCCGCCTGGCTTTTGATGGGTGCTCGCCTGCTGACCGATCCGGTCTGGTACTTCTACCTTTTCTGGTTCCCCAAGTATCTCACCGACGCCCGCGGCCTCACACTGGCCCAAGTGGGCAAGGTCGCCTGGATGGTCTACCTGGCGGCGGACTTGGGCAGCGTGCTGGGCGGCACCCTCTCCGGTCGCCTCATCCGCAAGGGTATGTTACCGGTCGCCGCACGGTTGCGCGTTATGACCCTCGCCGCGCTGATGGCGCCGCTGGGCGCGCTGGTGGCGCTGAAGCCGCCGCTGGGATTCGCCTTGTCGCTGGCCGCGCTGGTGAGCTTCTCTCATCTGACCTGGCAGGTCACCCTCAGCGCGCTCATCGTGGACCTATTCCCGCCGCGGATCGTGGCCACCGTCTTCGGTCTGGTGGCGGCGGGCAGCGGGCTGGGAGGCCTGCTCTCGACCGGCGGCGTTGGCCGCCTGGTCACGGCTTACTCCTACGCTCCGGTCTTCGCCCTGATGGGTATCTTGCATCCATGCGGTTTGCTCGTGGCCCGCCTGGTGCGCGGCGGGGAGGGAGGCGAGCGCGGGTGATCTCCGACGGTGGCGATCTCGCGCAGGCTCCACGGCAAGCCCGCGCGCCCGAGTTCGGACCAGGCCGCCGGGAACGCGTTCGGTTTGGCCTCTCGGCTCGATCTGGCTCGCCCCGGCACCCTACCACCCGCCGTGCCTGCTGCTGCCGGGCAGGCGGCGATAAACAGCAAGACAACTCAACGACCCCGGCGCTGCGCGTCGGCCCGTTTGACCGCTGCCAGCGCCGGGCGCAACAATGACTGCGATGACAAGACGTGATTTTCTGGAAGCATTCCCATTCAGCGGTTATTCGGTGATCGTGCTGGCGGATCGCATTCCGCCCGCGCCACTGGAGCCGGCCTCGGTGGACGACATTCGCGCCCGGCTGGACTCGCTGGCCCCGCCCCCGGAAAGAACCACACGCCTCCCAGCCGAACCCAACATGCGGCTGGTCGAGCTGGAGACCGACTTTCTGGTCGCGGGCGGAGGCCTGGCCGGCGTCTGCGCGGCCATCGCGGCCGCCCGCCACGGGGCGCGCGTGGTTCTGGTGCAGGACCGCTCGCGGCTGGGAGGCAACTCGTCCTCGGAAGTGCGCATGCACGTGATGGGCGCCGACTCGCGTCACCGCGGCTGGCGCGAGGGCGGCATCCTCGAAGAGTTGCGCCTGGCGGACGCCG
This sequence comes from Bryobacteraceae bacterium, assembly GCA_049969115.1. Classification (GTDB taxonomy): domain Bacteria; phylum Acidobacteriota; class Terriglobia; order Bryobacterales; family Bryobacteraceae; genus DTHT01. The sequence goes on from JBMFPL010000022.1 coordinate 13,118, forward strand.
CCGGCAATCCCCAGCGAAGCTGGGAGCTTTGGGACCTGCTGCTCTACGACAAGGTCATCAGCGAGCGCAACATCGTTCTCCTGCTCGACACCACCCTCTACGCCGCGCGCAAGCAGGGCGATCGCATCACTGAGGTGCTGGCCCGCTGCGACCGCAGCGAGCAGATCTACCGCATCCGGGCAAAAATGTTCTGTGACGCCACCGGCGACTCGCGCCTGGCCCTGGAAGCGGGCGCCGAAATGCGCCGCGGCCGCGAGGCCCGCTCCGAGTTCGGAGAGTCGCTGGCCATGGAAAAGGCCGACGAAGAAACCCTCGGCTCCAGCCTGCTGTTCACCGCACGCCACTACGACCGGCCCATGCCCTTCACGCCGCCATCCTGGGCGCGTAAGGTTACGCGCGAGCACCTGCGCATGCGCCGCATCACCTCCTGGGAATACGGCTACTGGTGGATCGCCTGGGGCGGCAACCGCGACATCATCCGCGATCACGAGCGCATCCGCTTCGAGCTGCTCTCGATCGTGATGGGCGTCTGGGACTACATCAAGAACTCGGGCGATCATCCCTCCAGCGCCGCCTGGACCCTGGACTGGGTAGGTATGATTCCGGGCAAGCGCGGCAGCCGCCGCCTGGTGGGCGACTATATCCTCACCCAACACGACCTGATGAACGGAGGTCAGTTCGACGACGCAGTGGCCATCGGCGGCTGGCCCATGGACGACCACCCGCCGGGGGGATTCGATCGCGAGGACCTGGCCCCCAACGTCGCCATCCACACCCCCGCGCCCTACAACATCCCTCTGCGCTCGCTTTACAGCCGCAACGTCACTAACCTGTTCATGGCCGGCCGCAACATCAGTTGCTCACACGTGGCCTTCACCTCCACGCGCGTCATGTCCACCTGCGCCGCGGTGGGACAAGCGGCCGGAACCGCAGCCGCTTTCTGCCTGCAACGAGGGCTGACCCCGCGCCAGCTTTACCAGGACAAAGCCGCCCTCCAGCGATTCCAGCAACTGCTGTTGCGCGACGACCAGACCATCCGCGGCTTGGTCAACGAGGATCCCGAGGATCTGGCGCGCAAGGCCCAGGTGCGCGCCTCCGCCGAACTGCCCCCGGCGCGCGCAATCAATGTCATTGACGGCCACACGCGCGATTACCCACTGCCCGGCGGCGAAAAAGAAATTCACCACTGGGCCGCGCCCATGTCGGCCGGCTCGCCCTGGATCGAACTGGTCTTCCCGCGCCCCGAGCGCATCTCCTGGGTCCAGGTCACCTTCGACACCGGCTTGCAGCGCATGCTCACGCTTTCTGCCCAGGCCAGCGTCAACCGCAACATCATCCGCGGCCCCCAGCCCGAGACCGTCCGCGACTACGTGCTCGAAGCCCGCCTGCCGGATGGAAGCTGGCGCGAGCTGGCCTCGGTGAAAGGTAACTTCTATCGCCTGCGCCGTCACAGATTCCCACCTGTCGAGGCGCAAGCCATCCGACTGCGCATCGAGGCCACCAACGGCGACGAGCTGGCACGCCTTTTCGAAATCCGCTGCTACGCTTGAGGACCGCCCGCGCCGTCAGCGAAGTTGCACTTCGCCCCGTCGGGCCTGCCCAGGAGGGTCGCACGCAGACCCACGATGACAGTCGGCCTCGCCTGCGGCCATCTGCGGTCACCGAGGCCGCTGGCGGGACACCGAGCGGTCGCCGCGAAGGCGGCTGGTACGCATTCCGGGCCGCCCAAGGCCACGGCCTTGGAGGTGCCGCCAAGGGCTTACACCCGGCCGCCGCTCACGGAACGTTCCCGATGCCTCGCTCGGAACCGGCGGCTTCACGGCGGCGCCGCGGTCCTTCCCAACCAATCCAGAAAATAGACTCCCGCCCAGGGATCCCAGAGGTGGCGGCTGCCCGAGCACGGGATGGTGACGAACTGCCAGCGGCCGGGGGCGAGGCGGATTTTCTTGATCGGGCGGATGGCCTTGTGGCGTTTCACGGTCAGCCCTCGGTGGCGGTTTTTCAGGGAAAGACAGACACCAAGAACTTACCGTGTCTGCAAGGCATTGCACAGTAAGGAGGGATAATTCACTGGCGGAGAGGGGGGGATTCGAACCCCCGGTAGAGGTTTTAAGCCCCTACGACGGTTTAGCAAACCGCTGCTTTCGACCACTCAGCCACCTCTCCGCGGCAGGCGGTCTGTATTCATGCTATCACACCAGCCACGGCCTGAGTAGCCCCCTATAAGCCGTTTGCCGAAGCCCGGGCCGCGCGGGAGGGCTCCTCAAGGCGCCCCGGCAGGCGGTCGCCGCCGTGCACGCCCTCATCCGCCTGAGCCTGGGCGCCTCAGTGGCACAGGGTGTCTGCTACCATGATTGGCCAGCAGCGGGATGATCGGACCAGCCACTCCACAAGAGCTTGCGCCACTCAGCCAACTGTTCCGCGAGGCGGGTTACACCGAAGAAGGATTGCTCGCCCTGCTCGGCCCTGTCTCGTTGCCGCAACGCTTGGGGCGCGAGAGAGCTCACTTGCTCTACCTGACGCGCGAAGGCAAGCGCCTGGACACGCTGGTGCGGCTGTTCCTGCTGGGCTTCACGACCCCGCGCGAGGCGGCGGAGGCGGCGCTCGGCCCGGAGCTGCTCGAATCCTGCGGGCGCTGGGGACTCCTCGAAGCGCATAGGGAAACGGTAGCGCCACGCGTGCGGCTGGCGCCCTTCCGCGGCTTGCTGCTGGCGGTGGATCAGCCGCATGATCCGGAAATCGAGGGGCGGGCGGATCAGGTGATGGGGATCACCTCCAGCACGGTTGTGCTGGCCAACTTCACTGTTCGGCGTCCCGTGCGGCGAGCGCTGGACCTGGGCACGGGCTGCGGCGTCCAGGCTTTGCTGGCGGCGCCGCACAGCGAGGAAGTGATCGCGACCGACTGCAACCCGCGGGCGCTCGAGTTCGCCCGCTTCAACGCCGCTCTGAACAACTGTGAAAAAATTTGTTTGCGTCAGGGGGACCTCTTCGAACCCGTCCGCGGCGCCCGTTTCGATCTGATCGTGATGAACCCGCCTTTCGCCATTTCTCCCGGGCAGCGCTACCTTTACCGCGACAGCGGCGAGCCCGGCGACCGTTTCTGCCAGCGTCTGGTGCGGGAGGCGCCCGCTTTTCTGAAAGAGGGCGGATTTCTCCAGATGACGCTCGACTGGGCAGAGCGTGCAGGCGAGGATTGGCGGCAGCGGCTTGCGGCGTGGTTCGAAGGATCCGGCTGCGACGCATGGGTGTTGCGGCTCCAGCGCGAGCCCGCGCCTTCCTATGCCTGGATGTGGGTGCGCGATACCGAACCGGGAGGTCCGCAACAAGCAGGCCGCGTCTACGAGGAATGGGTGCAGTATTTCGAAAGAGAGCACATCGAGGCGGTCTCGACCGGCCTGATCACCATGCGGCGCCGCAGCGGGAGAAACTGGACCCAGATAGACGAAGCGCCCGGCGAGCCGGATCCACACGGGGGCGAATGGGTGGCGCTCGCCTTCGCGCAGCGGGATTACCTCGAGGGGGCCAGGGACGAGACGCTGCTGGCGGCGCGGCTGCGCGTGGCCGCAGACGTGCGGCTCGTCGAGGAAGCAGAGGCCAGGCAAGGGCGCTGGCAGCCGGCGGCCGCTCGCATCAGACTGGCGCGGGGCATACCGTGGGAAGGACGCGTGGATGCGCGCATCAAGAACCTGCTGGCGCGGATGGACGGCCGCCACGTTTTGCGGGACTTGCTCGTGCACCTGGCCGTCGAGCTGGGAGTGGCGCCCGACATGCTGATCCCGCAAGCCCTGCCGCTGGTGCGGGACCTGATCCTGCGCGGGTTCCTGCTGCCCGAAGTCGCGGCCACTGCCGGCGACTGAACAAGACGCGCGGCGGACAGGTCGTGCCCGAATTTGCCGGCCATGCCGGGCCGGGCTCCGAGCGAACCTTCTCAGCCGAAAACGTTCCGCGGGCGGCGCAGAAAGCCGGCTTCCTTTTGCAGGATGTGGTCGCGCTCGCCCGCGTCCAGTCACAGGCCGCCGCAACTGAAGCATTTGTCCACGCACACCTCCGAGAAAACGATCTCCTGCAAGTCCATTCCGCACTTGGGTCACTTCATGTGGTGCAACCGGCGCGCGCTCTCGCGTTCCTCGTCCTCGAGTTTCCTGCGAGCCTCTTCGGCCAGCTTGCGCTTCAGCTCGGCCTGCTGCCGACGAAGTATTCTTCTTCCTTGTCGCTGGGGCTGACGGGCACGGGATCGAAACGGAAACCCCGATTATAGCGGGCGGCGCGGCGGGCCTAGCACGGGGAGTATAATCAGCTTGCTATGCCGGTCAAGGAGTGGACGCGCCGCGAATTCGCCCTGTCGCTGGGCTGCCTTGCGGTGAAGCTGCGCGCTGCCGCGGGGCCGGTGGTGGAAGGGCCGTGGTCGGAACCCGCCGTGGTGCACAAGGTCTACCTTTCGGGCACGCAGTTGCACTGGCCGAAACCCACGCTGGATGTGAGCCGCGAGGTGGCGGAAGCGGAGGCGCGGCTGGCCGAAGTGGAACGCAAGCACGGCGGCCGCGTACGCT